>JBGPLH010000022.1:0-18489 GCA_041486365.1 Thermodesulfobacteriota bacterium
GCCGCAATGCCGGCATCCGCTCGCGAAAGCCCAGCGCCCGGTGACCCGGTACCCTCCCGGGACAACCGTCGCCTTTCCCTGCGGGGCGAAGACCCCGCCCGATACCGTGAGGGGATCGATCCCGTAGATTCGCCGCGCCTCCTCTTCGGGGAGCCAGGCGGATAGCAGCCCGCTCGTGGCACCGATCGCGACGCACCACCCGGCGGACGCGTCGACCTTCGACACCTCCTCGATGGCGCGGATCATCGTCGCGACGTCCGCCTCCAACCCGTTGAACTTCCGGGGAACGCACAGGCGGAAGAGTCCCCCCTCCGCCATGGCTCGGGCGAGGTCGGGCGGGAGGCTGCGCTCCCGCTCGATCCGCTCCGAGAGCGCCGCGATGCGCGGCGCGAGGGCACGGGCCGCGTCGATCGCCGACGCCCCCCTGCTCCCCTCGCCGCGACCTGGCTGCCTGGCCATGGATGAACCCCTCCGGTCCGTCGGTGCAAACTACACGGGATTAGGCCCCGAAGGAAAGGGGGCGGGACAGGGAAGCCCTGGGCCAGAGCCCCGCGACCCTGGCCCACCGCGAGGCGGTCGGGTACCATCGGGCCGATGGATCTCGACGAAGGAGGAGTGCGATGGCCAAAGCGATCTGGAACGGCGTGGTGATCGCGGAGAGCGACCAGACGGTGGTCGTCGAGGGGAACCATTACTTCCCGCCCGACGCCGTCCGGCGGGAACACCTGCGGTCCAGCGACACGCACACGGTCTGTCCGTGGAAGGGAACGGCAAGCTACTACACGATCGAGGGCGGCGGCCGGGAGAACCCCGACGCCGCCTGGTACTACCCCGACCCGAAGCCGGCGGCAGCCAACATCCGGGATCACGTGGCCTTCTGGCGCGGGGTGCAGGTGGAGCCGTGACAGCGCCCGACGGTCTCCCGCCGGGGCCGCCGGCCCCGAAGCTGGTCCAGGTGTTTCGGTGGCTGCGCACGCCCATCCCCTTCCTGGAGTCTTGCGCGGCCCGCTACGGCGACACGTTCACCTTCCGCTTTCCCGCCAATCCGCCGCTCGTGATCTTCAGCCATCCGGACGCCGTCAAGGAGATCTTCACGGCGAGCCCGGAGGACCTGCGCGCGGGAGAGGCGAACGTGGTCGTGGAGCCGCTCCTCGGAAAGAATTCGCTCCTCCTGCTGGACGGCGAGCGGCACCGGCGGGAGCGGCGGCTTCTCACGCCCCCCTTCCGCGGCGAGCGCATGCAGGCCTACGGCGACGTCATGCGCGAGATCACGGACCGCGCCATCGACGCCTGGCCCGTCGGGCGTCCCTTTCCCATCCATATCGAGATGCAGGGGATCACGATGGATGTGATCCTGCGTACGGTGTTCGGGCTGGACGAGGGACCGCGGCTCTTGGCGCTCCGACGGCGCCTCATCCGGCTGCTCACCATCGGCGCGAACCCGATGTACCTGATCCCGTTCCTGCGGCTCCGGCTCGGACCGCTCACGGCCTGGTCCGAGATCGCGCGGCTCATGGCGGAAGTGGACGAGGCGATACTCGGCGAGATTGCGCAGCGGCGGGAAACGCCCCGGCCGGGTGGGACAGACGTGCTCTCGATGCTGCTGGAGGCTCGGGACGAGCAGGGGCAGCCCATGGGCGACCAGGAACTGCGGGACCAGATGATGACCCTCCTCGTCGCCGGGCACGAGACGACGGGCACAGCCCTGTCCTGGACGATCCATCATGTCCTGCGCCATCCGGAGGTCCTGGAGCGGGTGCGGGAGGAGATCCGCGGGGTGGCCGGCGACGGGCCCGTGATGAATGAGCATCTGCCGCGGCTGGACTACCTGGACGCGACGATCATGGAGACCATGCGCGTGAACCCGATCATTCCCTTCGTGGCGCGGAAGGTGCATCGGCCGATGCGCATCGGTGGGTGGGATCTGCCGGCGGACGTCATCGTCGCGCCCTGCATCTATCTCGCCCAGCGGCGGCCTGACACGTGGAAGGACCCGGAGCGATTCGATCCGGAGCGGTTCCTCGTCGCCCGGGCGAATCCCTACGCGTACTTCCCCTTCGGCGGCGGGACCCGGCTCTGCATCGGGTCCGCCTTCGCCTCCTACGAGATGAAGATCGTGCTCGCCCAGGTCCTGCGCCGCGTGACCCTGCGCGCGGCGCCGGGTCACACCGTGCGGGTGGTCCGGCGCTCGATCACCTTCGCTCCCTCGGGCGGGATGCCGGTCATCGTGGAAGCGAGGGAGGACGCGTGCCGCGTTCAGGGGGTGAGCAGGTAGCGCGCAATCAGGTCGGTGAGCTCGGTGGTAAGGCGTCTTGGATCGAAGGGGGCCTCGGCGAGCATCACCCGCTGGGCGAGGGTGTCGACCGCGGCGTACACGAGGAATGCGGCCGCTTCCCGGTCCCTCACCCGGACCCGGTCGGAGAGGAACGTCATCAGGTTGAGGATCGCCTCCACCGACTCCTTCTGCATCTGGTCCATCGCGGACTTTATCGCCTCATCCTTGAAATAGCGCTCGTGGAGGATGCGCTGGATGCCGGGGCGCACGTCGCGGCTGTCCAGGACGCTCGCGATGAGTGCCTGGATCCCCTGGCGTACGTCCGTCTTCGTCCAGTGCTCGGGCTTCAAGCCCTCCATGGCCCGGGCGAAGATCTGCTCCACCGTCAGGTGGAAGATTTCCAGGAGCACCGCGTGCTTGTCAGGGAAGTAGAGGTAGAAGGTTCCCACGGAGACGCCGGCTCGACGCGCGATCGCGCTCGAAGTCGTGCTCTCGTAACCCTTGGTCTCGAAGAGGCTTTCGGCGGCCTTGACGATTCGCTCGCGCGTCTTGCGGGAGCGGGCCTGCTGGGGCTGCCGCAGGTCCGTTCGAAGGCGGGTCGTCGGGGTGAGGCTCACGGGGCTCCTTCCTGCCGCTCCCAGCCTCGGCCGCCGGGAGCCGTGACGACTATAGGGCAAGGGCTCGGGGGCCGTCCAGGCAATATTGAAATCAACTTCAGTTTCATCTTGACAGCGCGCCGCGCCGCGAGATAGAGTGCACATAAACATGAACCTGAGTTCAGATCAAGATGTATTCGCGTGCGCCGGAGGCCCCCTGCCCTTCGGCCTCCCCATCCAAATAGAAGGACACTCCGGATGAGCGCCGATCTCACCATCGAGCAGATCACCACATCCTTCGACACCTCCTACGCATGGAACTACGGCACGGTGAAGGAGGGCCTCCGCGATCTCTACGAGAAGGCGAAGCGGGACCAGTGGGAGGGAGGAATCCTTCCCTGGCAGACCGACGTCGATCTCGAGAAGGGCATCTTCCCGCAGGAGCTAAACCCCTTCATCGGCTACCCGTTCTTCGACAAGATGACCGAGAAGGAGCAGACGCGATTCGGAATCGAGGACATCAGCTGGACCCTCTCCCAGTTCCTCCACGGCGAGCAGGGAGCGCTGCTCGTCGCCGGTCAGCTCGTGGACGCAGTGCCCTGGATCGACGGGAAGCTCTATGCCGCCAGTCAGGTGATGGACGAGGCGCGTCACGTGGAGGTCTACGACAGGTACCTCCGCGAGAAGATGGGCGTGGAGTGGCCCATCAACTCGAACCTGAAGAAGATGCTCGACATCGTGCTGAAGGACGCGCGCTGGGACTTCAAGTACCTCGGCATGCAGATCATCCTCGAGGGTCTCGCGATGGCCGCCTTCGGGCAGATGCGGGATCTCACGACCTGCCCGCTGCTCCGGGAGCTCATCACGAACGTCATGCGCGACGAGTCGCGCCACGTCGCCTTCGGCGTGGTGTCCCTCAAGAACTACTACGACGACATGTCCCGCAGCGAGATGCGCGACCGGGAGGAGTTCATCGTGACCTCTTGCGAGCTCATGCGCGACCGGCTGATCCCGGACGAGGTCTACGCGCACATGGGGATGCCGGTGGCCGAGACGCACGAGGTCATGCTCCACTCCCCCATCATGATCGAGTTTCGCAAGCTCCTGTTCGCGCGCATCGTGCCGAACATCAAGCGGCTGGGCCTGCTCACGCCCTACGTGCGCGACGGGTTCGATCGGCTGGGAATCCTGGCCTACGAGGACCTCCCCCCCGACGCCTGAAATCCCGGAAGCTGCCGAATGGAAAACCCGCGGGCTCCTGCCCGCGGTTTTTTTTCTTCCCGGTCCCGGGGTGCAGGGTCACCGTCGAGACATTGAATCGAGATCCCTTTCATGAGAGAAAGGGCCGGGCGAGGATCTATTCCGAGGTGATGGTGGTGCGAGGCGCGGATAATCCTGCCCCCCGCCCCTTCCGGGGCGCCTCCCGCCTGGCCCCTGTCGCCTCGGCGGCCGCCCTCCTCCTGGCGAGCCTCGCCGTCTTTTTTCTCCTGGCCGAAGCGGCCGTGCGCCTGCTCGGGCTGGGGCCCCTCCCACTCGCGATCTACACACCCCACCCCACCCGCATGTTCGCCATGGCGCCGGGTCGGGACGTGCGGTTCATCGATGAGGAGTTCGATACCCGGGTCCGGATCGGGCCCGACGGAATCAGGAATCCGGCCGTGCCCTCGCCTGATCGGGCGGGACGGCCGCGCGTCCTCGCGCTCGGCGATTCGTTCACCTTCGGGTACGGCGTGGAGGCCGGGGAGGCATGGCCCGCGCGGCTCCAGGGGGAGCTTCGCGCCCGCGGTCTGCCCCGGGCGGAGGTGATCAACGCGGGGATCCCCGCCTACGGTCCCGACCAGGAGCTCGATCTGCTGCGCGAGTGCCTGCCGCGGTGGCGCCCCGACGTCGTCGTGCTCGGGCTTTACGTGGGGAACGACGTCGCGGAGGTGATGCTCCACCGGAGCGCGCCGCCGTTGTTCGTCTCCGCCGAGGGAGCGCTCATCGAGAACCCGACCGGGTCCGACCGCCATCCCGGCGCGGTGCGCACCTGGCTCGGCCGCCACTCGCGCCTGGCGGCGTTCCTTCGCGTGCGCGGGTACCGCCTGCTGGTCGCGCTCGGCCTTCGTCCCGCCCCGCCGCTCTACCATGCCGGCTATTTCGACGACGCGCTCGGCGCCACGCACGCCTACGATCGCGCCTGGCCGCCGCTCGAGGACATGCTCCGCGCGATGAACGGCGCGTCGCGCGCGCGCGGCGCGCGGTTCGTGGTCGCCCTGATTCCCATGGACGTCCAGGTGTCGGAGAAGTACTGGGGAAACTATCAGGAACTCGGCTTCCGGTTCGATCCGGCGATCCTGCGGGAGGCCCGCCCGCAGGATCGGCTCCGCGCTTTCGCCGCAGCGGAAGGGACCCCGCTCGTCGATCTGCTCCCCGCCTTCCGCGCCCACTCCAACGATACGCTGTACTTCCGCAAGAACCCCCACTGGACGACGGCGGGGCAACGGCTGGCCGCGCGGACGCTGGCGCCGCCCGTCATCATTCTTTCCCGTTCCGACCCGCTCCACCCTTGAACCTCGCGGCCGCGACCGCTACTCTCAGCCACCCCTCCGAGGAAGCCGCGTGTCCCAGGTTCCGTCCCTCACGGCCACCCACGTCTACCATCACGCCACCTGCGAGCACCGGGTGCGGCTCGATCTGTTCGGCGATGGCGCGCTGCGCCTTCCGGACACCGGCACCGAGGGCGCGCTCAAGGCCAGGGGACTCGCGCATGAGGCCGCGATCGCCGCGGCGCGGGACTACCCGAGGCCCACGCACGGACACGATGATCTTGCCCGCGCCTTCGAGGAGACGCTCGCCCTCATGCGCGAGGGACGAGAAGGGATCTACCAGGGCGTCCTGCTCTCGGACGGTCTCATCGGCATGCCGGACCTCCTCGTCCGCCAGGAAGGTCCTTCACGCCTGGGCACCCATCACTACACCGTCGGCGACGTCAAGATCTCCCGGCGCGCACGATCCGATCAGGCGCTGCAGGTCGCGTTCTACGCGCACCTCCTCGGACTCGTGCAGGGGCGCATCCCCGAACGGCTGTTCCTCCAGCTGGGTGACGGGCGGGAAGAATGGTTCGCATATGAGGACGTCGGCGGCGCCTTCGAGCAGGTGCTCGCCGATCTGGTGGCCCTGCGGGAGGGCCGCCGAGATACCGAGGCCTTCCTTCAGCCCGCCTGCTCCGCCTGTCCCTGGCGGGGCCTTTGCCTGGGCGAGATGGAGGCGCGGGGGGATCTCTCGCTCGTCCCGGGAATGACGCCCAGCCGCCGTCGCGCCCTTCGGCGCGCGGACGTCGCGACCGTCGCGGAGCTCGCCGGCGCGAAGGTCGAGCGGCTCGAAGCGGCATCCGGCCTCGAGGCCCCTTCGCTGACCCTGCTCGTGCGCCAGGCCCGAGCCCTCGCGGAGGATAGGCCCGTGCCGATCGGCCGGCCCCACCGGCCGCCCGGTCCCCCGGAGCTGCTCGTCACCGCCCTCGAAAACCCCACCGGGGATGGACACACCGTGCTGCTCACGATCTCCTTCACCGACCCGCGGGAGGGACCGAGGACCGCGCTTCTCTGGTCGGAGGATCCCGCCGATGAAAAGGCGCTCTTCGAGAAGGCGCTGATGGCCTTCTCGCGCAAGCCGGACGCCCCCGTGTACCACTACGGCCCGTCGGTCCCGTCGCAGATGGCGCGCATGGAGGCACGGCACGGTGCGGGCGACCGCGGACTCGCGAGTCTCGACCGTCTGACGGACGTCGCCGCCTGGGTGAAGCGTGCGGCCGCGCTTCCCCTGAACGCGTACACGCTCGACGCGACCGCGCGCGCGACGGGGCATCCCGGATCCGATCCGGCCGGGGACGTGCTGCCCGACGTGTTCCGGCTCGAAGAGGGAGACGGCGGGGCGAAGGCGCGGCTCCTCGCCGCGGCGGATGCGGAGCGCGAGGCAATCCGGCATCTGCTGGAATGGCTCCGGAGGAACCCGTGAGCGTCGAGATCCCGCGACCGGCCGTCCCGGGCGCCCCCTCCGGTCGGGCTTCGTCGGCCCGGCCTTGGGCCGGGACCGCGGATCCTTCTCTATCGGCCCGGACCTCGGGTCGATCCCTTCGGGAGGAATTGCTCCGGCTCCTGCGGATGGAGGACGCCGCGTCGCGACGCCGGCGCCGGGACGCCCACGCGCTCGGCGTCGAGGATCGCGTCGAGGCGGGCGATTGCCTCGCGGGGCTGGCGCTCCTGCGCGACGACGGCGAGCGGATCGTGCTCCGCGCCCGGGAGAACATCTCGCGCTTCCGGGAGGGCGACCCCGCGATGCTCGGGGAGGGGATGAATCCCCTGCGGGGACTCGCCGTCAGCGTGGTCGACGAGGACCCCGTCGCTGGAATCCTCACCCTGGAGCGCGACGCCTTCTCCCGCGACGAGCCGCTTCCCGGAAAGGGCCCCTTCGTGCTCGACCGTCGCGATCTCTCGACGGGCGATCGGCTCGCCCGCGGCGTCGCGCAGGCAATGGATGGACGGGCGCCGGCGGGGGCGGTCCCCGCGCGTCTTCTCGCGGGAGAGCCGCTCCGCGAACCGGGGCGGGAGGAACAATCGGCCGCCCGCGCGCTGGCCGCCTCCGCGGATCTCGATCCGTCGCAGCGGGAGGCCTTCGCGCGTGCCCTCGCGGCCGATCCCGTCCACCTCGTGCAGGGGCCGCCGGGATCGGGGAAGACGCGGCTGCTCGCGGCGCTGATCCGCGCCTTCGTCGCGCGGGGCGAGCGAATCCTCGTGACCGCCTTCACCCACCAGGCGATCAACAACGTGCTCCGCGCGCTGGGCGGCGACGCGTCAGGGCTCCCCTGCCGCACCGTCAAGATGGGCAGCGACGCGCCCGGCGGAGAGCTCGCCCGGCTCGGGGTCGAGGTGCGGCGGCAGGGACGGGCGATCCCGAACCCGCGGGGACCGCTCGTGGCGGGGGCCACGGTCTACGGGGCACACCGTCTGTGGGGGGCCGTCCCCTTCGATCGCGTCGTGATCGACGAGGCAGCCCAGGTGCCGCTCGCGCACGGGGTGCTCGCCCTGGGCAGCGCGCCGCGGGCCACGCTCGTCGGCGATCACCGGCAGATGGGGCCCATCGTGCTGGCCGACCCGCCCCACCCGCTCGCCCCCGTTTCGATCTTCGAGCACCTCCAGGCGCGCTACGGCGCCACGATGCTCGAGACCACCTACCGGATGAACGCGGCGATCAACGGCTTCGTGAGCCGCCACTTCTACGGCGGTCGGCTGCGTCCCGACGCCTCCTGCGCGTCGCGCCGGCTTCGCCTGGGACCCGGAGGCGCGCTGCACGAGATCCTCGATCCGGATCGCCCCGCGGTCCTCGTGACGATCGATCACGAAGGCTGCCGCACGCGTTCCCGCCCGGAGGCGGACCTCGCCGCGTGCCTCGCGCTGGAGCTGATGGCGCATCACGGCGTTTCCTGGGAAGAGATCGCGGTGATCGCGCCGTACCGCGCCCAGGTGAACGCCATCCGCCGCGCCTTCCGCACGCGGGCGGCCGGCGCCGCCATGGCCCCGGATCGGGAGCCGCTGATCGACACCGTGGAGCGAATCCAGGGCCAGGAGCGCGACGTGATCATCGTGTCCTTCACGGCGAGCGATCCCGACCTGCTGGCCCGCGACGCTTCGTTCTTCTTCTCGCCCAACCGGCTCAACGTCCTCCTGAGCCGCGCGCGGGTGAAGCGGATCCTGATCGCAAGCCCGCGGGCCTTCCGCGCGATCCCCCGGGCGCTCGACGATCTCCGGAACGCGAGCCTGTTCCGGCGGCTCTACGATGAGAGCGACCGGATCGAATGGCGAACGCCGGACGGATGAGAGGGAAGATCGGCCGCTAGAGGGTCAGCAGCGCGGGGTTCTCGAGCAGCTCGCGAAGCTTCTGAAGAAAGCGGGCGGCGAGGATGCCGTCGATGATGCGGTGATCGCAGGAGAGGGTGACCTTCATCACGCGGGCCACATGGAGCCGGCCGTCGCGAACCGTCGGCGTGTCCTGCACGGCGCCGACGGCCAGGATGGCCCCTTCCGGCGGATTCAGGATCGCCGCGAACTCCTCCACGCCGAACATCCCCAGATTCGACACCGTGAAGGACCCGCCGGTGTACTCCTCGGGCCTCAGCTTGCGGGAGCGCCCGCGGGCCACGAGGTCCGCCGATTCCCGGGCGATATCGGACAGACGCTTGCGATCGGCGTCCCGGACGACCGGTGTCACGAGGCCCTCCTCCAGCGCCACGGCGATCCCCACGTTCACATCGCGAATCCGGCGCGCCTTGCCCTCTTCGTAGCTCGCGTTCACCGCCGGGACGGCACGCAGCGCCCGGGCCGCCGCCGCCACCACGAGATCGTTCAGGCTCAGGGCCAGCGACGCGTCGCGGGCGTTCGCCTCCGCGCGGAAAGCCTCGGCCTTCGTCATGTCCATACGCATCGTGACCGTGAAGTGCGGCGCCGTGCGCCAGGACTCGGCCATGCGCGCGGCGATCGTGCGCCGCATGGGCGAGAGGTCGACGAGATCACCGAGGGTGTCGCGGGATGCGGGAGCGTAGGCCTGCTCCGGGGATCGCGCGGGCGGCGGAGACGCCGGGACGGAGACTGCGGCGGGGGCCCCGCCGCCGATGGCCGCCTCGACGTCGGCGCGGACGATCCGCCCCTCCGGTCCGGTCCCGCGGATGGTCTCGATGGGGATCCCGTGCTCCGATGCGATCTTCCGGGCGACGGGTGAAGCGGCGACCCGGCCCCCTTCCGCCGCGCGGGGCGCGGTCGGCCGGGGCGGCGCGGGCTGCGCCGGGCGAGGGGCCCTCTCGGGCCGGGGCTTGGGTGCGGGAGGTGCGGAAGCGGGCGGGCTTGGGGCATGCATGCTCTCCCCGGCTTCCGCGAGGATCGCGATCACCGTCCCGAGCGGCACCGACTTTCCCTCCTCGATCCGGATCTCCGCGAGGGTCCCGGCGTAGAACGACTGGAATTCGACGTCGGCCTTGTCGGTCTCGATCACGCAGAGGATATCTCCTTCCTCCACGGGATCGCCGATCTTCTTCCGCCACTCAGTGATCTTCCCCGTGTCCATCGTGTCCGACAGGCGGGGCATCTTGATCTCGATGGCCATGTCCTCCCCGAAGCGATGGGCCCTGGGACGGGCGGCGTGGGCGCCCGTCAGGCCGGGCGTCCCAGCACGCGGCAGGCGGCGGCGATGACCTTCTGCACGGACGGGAGAATGGCCTTTTCGAGGTTGCCGGCGTAGGGCATCGGGACGTCCTCCGACGTGACGCGGGCGATCGGCGCGTCCAGGTGGTCGAATGCCTTCGCCTGGACCAGCCAGGCGATCTGCGCTCCCACGCCGCCGGTGGGCCAGCCCTCCTCCACGATGAGCAGGTGGTTCGTCTTGCGCACGGAGGTGAGGATCGTCTCCTCGTCGAGCGGGCGCAGCGTGCGCGGATCGATCACCTCCGCGTCGATCCCCTCGGCCTCAAGCCCCGGGAGCGCCAGCGCCAGGAGGTGCTGCATCTTCGACCAGGCGACGATCGTGAGGTCTTCGCCCGGCCGCACGATGGCCGCCCGGCCGAGGGGAGTCGTGTACTCCTCCTCCGGGACCTCGCCCTTGGCGCCGTACAGGACCTCGCTCTCGATGAAGATGACCGGATTGTCGTCGCGGATGGCGCTCTTCAGGAGCCCCTTCGCGTCACGGGGGTTGGAGGGCATCACGACCTTGAGCCCGGGCACATGGCAGTAGAAGGCCTCGGTGCACTGGGAGTGCTGGGCGCCGAGCTGGTGCGCGGCGCCGCCGGGACCGCGGAAGACGATGGGCAGCGTGAACTGCCCGCCGCTCATGAGGCGGAGCTTCGCGGCGTTGTTCACGAGCTGGTCGAAGGCCACGAGGGAGAAGTTGAAGGTCATGAACTCGATGATGGGGCGGAGCCCGACCATCGCGGCGCCGACTCCGACGCCGGCGAATCCCGTCTCGGCGATCGGCGTGTCCACGACCCGCCGCTCTCCGAAGCGCTCGAGCATTCCCTGGCTGACCTTGTAGGCCCCCTCGTAGGCGCCCACTTCCTCGCCCATGAGGAACACGCGCTCGTCGCGCTCCATCTCCTCGGTCATCGCTTCTCGCAGGGCCTGCCGGAAGGGGATCTGGCGCATCATCCCTCCCCTCCTTCCCCGTCCGCGTAGACGTACTCGTACAGCGTATCCACCGACGGCGGGGGAGATTCCTTCGCGAAGGTCACCGCGTCCTCCACGTCCCGCCGCACCTCGGCGTCGATGTCCTTGAGCATCGCCTCGGTGGCCATTCCGAGATCGAGGATCCGCGAGGCGAGGGTGCTGATCGGATCGCGCTGCTTCCAGAACTCGAGCTCCTCCTTCGACCGGTACTTCGCCGGATCGCTGACGGAGTGGCCGCGAAACCGGTAGGTCTTCGCCTCGACCAGGGTGGGCAGGCTCTCCTCCCGCGCGCGCCGGACGGCGAGGCGGACCACCTCGCGCACCTCCAGCACGTCGTCGCCGTTCACCGTCTCGCGCGCCATGGGGTAGCCCAGCGCGCGGGTGGACACGTCCTCCACGGCCAGCGTCTTGTACAGCGGCGTACCCATGGCGTAGAGGTTGTTCTCGCAGAGGAAGACGACCGGGAGCTTCCAGAGCGAGGCGAGACAGAGGCCCTCGTGGAAGGCGCCCATGTTGGCCGAGCCGTCGCCGAAGAAGCAGAGCGTCACGTCCTTCTCGCTCCGGTACTTCGAGGCGAAGGCCACGCCCGCCGCGAGCGGCACGTGCCCGCCCACGATCGCGTGACCACCGAGGAAACGATGCGCCGCGTTGAACAGGTGCATCGATCCGCCGCGGCCCTTCGAGCACCCCGTGGCCCTGCCGAACAGCTCCGCCATGGCGCCGCGCACGTCGTGCGTGCGCGCGAGGTAGTGCCCGTGATCGCGGTAGGTCGCGACGATGTAGTCGGTGGGCTCGGCCGCGGAGATCGCGCCGACGGCGACCCCTTCCTGGCCGATGTAGAGGTGGAGGAAGCCGCTGACGAGCCCCTCCGCGTAGCAGCGCTGGGCCACTTCCTCGAAGCGGCGGATCTCCAGCATGTCCCGGTACAGCCCGAGCACAAGCGTCTTGTCCATTAGAATTGCTCCGACGAAAACCTACATCAAAGCCTATCGGCTGCAAACCCCGGACCCCTGAAGGCCCCACCGCCGGCGCCTCACGCCTCCCTGTCCGGCAGGAACTGATGGAGGACGAGACCGCCAGGAAGATCGAGGAAGTCGACGCACAGGCGCTCGATCGGCGCCGCGATAAGGACGTCCTGCACGGTGATCGGGTCCCGGAACTGCGCCATCGGATTGTCCGCGGCGTTGCGCCGGAGGACGACGGGGACGCGGGCGATCTCCTCTCCGGTAACGCCGTACTCGATCATGTATCGCTGGGTGGCCATCGCGTAGAAGGGGACGGCGGACCCGGTGGCGTAGGGGAGCACCCAGGGACCCATCATCGAGCCCTGGGAGGAGATGATCCGATCAGAGAAAATACCGGGATCGCCCTGGAGGCCGCCGGCCGCGGTCTTGCTGCCGGCCGCCACGACCGCGACGTCGACGTGGCCCAGGCGCAGGTCCTGAAGGGCCGTCTTGAGCGCCAGGGCCCCGGTGGTCCCCCCGCACTCGACGAGGGCGAGCCCCCGGACGGGGACTCCCAGAGGCTCAGGGAGGCGGGCGGCCAGCATGGGGGTTTCCCGGGCTCCAAAATCGTGAGGTACCCGAGCGCCGGATGCTTCCCCACCGGGTACATCCACCAGCCCAGGATCCCCACAGGGCGAGAGGGGTCTTTCCGGGGCACTGGGGACTTCATCTCGCGGGATCGCGTCATGGCGGCGGGTGTTCGAACGAGAGCCCCCAAAATACGGAAAACTTGACAGGCCTTGAGACGGCTGGCTAGATAATCGCAACTGCGCGTTCGCGAGGCTGGCCGAGGGGGAATCGGGTGCGACTGAAGACATCCGCCGTGCGAGTACGCAGACTCTTTCCGCCGAGAAAGGGGTTCACCGTTGAGCTTGGCACAGCCACGCTCCGGGGGCACGGAGAGCCGCCGCGAGATCCTCCGTGTCGCCGAAGAAACGTTTGCGCGCAAGGGATACAGCGGCTCGAGCACCCGTGAGATCGCCGAAGCCGCGGGTGTGACCAAGGGGCTTCTCTTCTATCACTTCCAGACGAAGGAACGCCTCTACCTGACCGTGATCGAGAACATGATCAAGGCGTTCCGGGCGATCGTCATACCGCCCACCGACGGCGTGGACCGAATAGACCACGTCCGCCGTTTCGTCGACGGTTACACCGATCTTCTCCTGGAACACTCGCACATCCAGAAGCTCATCGCCCGCGAGCTGATGGACGAGGGAAAGTTCCACCGGAAAATCATCGACGAGTATCTCAAGCCGCTCTACGACTTCGGGGTCGAGTTCCTGAAGGGCGGCATCGCCGAGGGGGTTTTCCGCAACGTCGATCCCTTCACCTTCATCCAGATGATCGCCGCCTGCAACACCATGTACGTCATCGCGCTCCCCCTGCACGAGCGCCTCCTGGGCCAGAACCCGCTCGCGCCGGAAGTGCTCGCGCGGCGCAAGGAAGAGCTGGCGAGGAACTTCATCCGGCTGATCCGGAAGGATTGAGCGGATCGTCAGGAAAAAGCAAGGCCGGGCGTCGACCCGGCCTTGCTCGTCGGGAACCGTCCCCGCGGCTAGCGTGATTCGCGGCCGACGACTTCCTGGGGCTCGGGGAGCCGCTCGATGGACAGGGTCACGCTCTTCCAGTCCCCCTCGACCGCGGCCAGAGGTGTGAGCAGGCCCACCAGGGTGCTCGCGGCGAGTTCCTGCATGAAATGATTCATGTGCACCTTCTTCCCGTCCCGCGTCACGGCCACCTGGTAGTGCTTGATCATCGTCCCGTCTCTCCTCGTGCCGATCCCCGCGGATTGCCGCGGTGCCCTGCACCGTCGCGCGTGATCGCGCGGTGAGCGACTCAGCCGTCCTGTCGGAACCGGCTCCGATCGATGTTGTACCTCTTGAGAAGCTGCTGGAGCAGCGTGCGATTGATTCCGGCGGAGGTCGCTGCCTGCGTCACGTTGCCACGGCTGTCGCGGAGGATTCTCTCGAGGAACTGCCGCTCCACCTCCTCCGCGGCCCGCTCGCGGGCCAGCCGTTTGGCTTCCTTGAGCTCCTCGTTGGTCTTGGGCACGGCCGAGGCCGCTCCCTCCGGGGTTCCCCCGCGGAGCTCGGCCGGGAGATCCGTGAACTCGATCCGCTCGCCGCGGGAAAGGATGATACCGCGCTGGATCACGTTCTCCAGCTCGCGCACGTTGCCGGGCCAGGGATGTCTGCGGATCCCCTCGAGCGCCTCCGGCGAGATCGTCTTCTGGTTCTTCCCCGACTCCTTCGCATACTTGTGGAGGAAGAAGGCGACCAGCCCGTCAATGTCCTCGCGCCGTTCCCGGAGGAGCGGGAGGCGGATCGCGACGACGTTGAGCCGGTAGTAGAGATCCTCCCGGAAGGTCCCGCGCTTCACCTCCTGCTCGATGTCGCGGTTGCTGGCGGCGATCACGCGGATGTCAGCCGGAATGGTCCTCGTCCCGCCCACCCGCTCGAACTCCCGCTCCTGGAGTAGCCGCAGGAGCTTCGTCTGGAGCTCGGGCTTCATCTCCCCGACCTCGTCGAGGAAGAGGGTCCCGTTCTCGGCCATTTCCACCTTTCCCTGCTTCTGCCGGATCGCGCCCGTGAACGCACCCTTCTCGTGGCCGAACAGCTCGGAGGCCAGGAGTTCCTGCGAGAGGGCCGCGCAGTTCACGGCCACGAAGGGCTGGGCGGCCCGCGGACTCCAGTGGTGAATCGCCCGGGCGAACATCTCCTTCCCGGTGCCGCTCTCTCCCAGCAGAAGAACCGAGGCGTTCGAGTCCGCGACGGTCCTGGCGATTTCCAGGACGCGCGCCAGCGCGGGACTCGACCCGACGATCTGGTAGCGCTTCGCGACCTCTCCCTTGAACGACTCCCGCTCGCGGTACACCTTCGAGTAGAGGCGCGCGTTCTCGATGGCGATGGCGGCGTAATTGGAGAAGGCGACGAAGAAGGCGAGGTCCTCCTCCTGGAACCCCTCCGGACGCGTGGAGTTCACGGCCTCGATGACGCCGATAGTCCGCTCGCGCACGTGGAGGGGCGCGGCCATGAGCGAGCGGGTGTGAAAGCCGGTCTCCTCGTCGTAGCCGGAGAAGAAACGGGGCTCCTCCCGCACGTCCCGCACGAGCAGGGGCTTTCCGTGCTGGGTGACCCATCCCGCGACCCCGGAGCCGACGGGGAGCCGGTGCTCCTTCAGGGCGCGCCCCTTGTCTCCCTTCGCGACCACGAAGTCCAGGTACTTGCCGGCCGGGTCGAGCAGGAGGAGACTCGTCCCCTCGCAACCGATCATGTCACCGGCGCGTGTCATCAGGATGTCGAGGATCTCGTCGAGCTCGAGGGTGGAAGCCAGGAGCCGGCTCACCTCGAGAAGGGTCTGGAGCCTCTGGGCGGGGAGTTGGGGGAGATGGTTCAACGCGGCCTTCCGGGGACCCTCCCGGCGGGTCCCTTCGCCTGGGGGTTCATAGAGTGTCGTCTTATTAGTAACACCCGTGGCGAGGACCGTCAAAATTTTTGAAGCTTTGCGTGAGCCGCCCCTGGCGTGGTATCGGTCCCCGGCGACGTTCTCACCCTTGGGGTGGGTCCGGCGCGGCGAAGCGCGTTCACCCCCGAAGGGGCGGTTCCATTCCGGTGGGTCGCCATTGTCATCAAATTAGCCGGGAATAAAGCCACGCCCGCAAGGCGTCCCGAAGTCTAGCGCGGGACCTCCGGCGCGGAGCGCGGGCGGGAAGGCGTGGGTGAGAAATCGGACCGGCTGGCCACGCCGGAACAGGGATCGAGGCGGAGCCGGCGGGTGGAGCGGGACCTGGCAGACACGAAGGCCGTTGCGGTCACCTCCTGCGGGCCCGCGGAAACCCTGCGAGACGCGGACGACGTCCGGGTGTGGATCGAGACGTTCCTCGCCGGCGGCACGGCCGCGGAGGACGCCTTCAGCCGGATCGTGAGGACGTACCGCGACCGCGTTGTCTCGGTGGTGACCGCCATGCTGGGCGACCCCGACCCAGCGGAAGACGTGGCGCAGGAGGTCTTCCTCAAGGTGCACGCGAACCTCTCGCAGTTTCGTTTCGAGTCCCGTTTCGACACATGGCTTCACCGGATCGCCACCCGAACCGCCGTGGACCACACCCGGCGCTTCTGGTCCCGCCGCCGCGTGGCGCTCGAAGGGATCCCGGAGTCGCAGCGGGAAGCGCTCCTCTCGGGGATCGCGGGGAGCCAGGGCCGCGGGGCGCAGATGGCCGATCCGGAGCGCCGGATGCTCGAAGCCAAACGTGCCCGCATGGTGCGCGGGGCGCTTCGAGAGGTCCCTGCCCCCTTCCGTGCGGCGGTTGTGCTCAAGGATCTGACGGACCTCTCCTACGAAGAGATCGGACGCGCGCTCGGCTGCCCGCTCGGCACGGTGGAGTCGCGCATCCACCGGGGACGGGCGATCCTCCGCAGGAAGCTCGAAAGGATGCTCCGATCATGACGACGACCGCCTGCCGGACGATCCGCACCAGGCTCTCCGCCTACCGGGATGGCGCCCTCGACAGAAGCACCAGCCGCGAGGTCGCCGCGCACCTCGGGGATTGCACCGGCTGCCGCGAGGAGCTGAGCGGGATCGACGCCGTGGCACGTCTTGTCGCCGGTGCCGCTGTCACCGTGCCGTCCGGCTTCGACGAGCGGCTCCGGGCCAGACTGAGCGCGCGAGCGCTCGCGGAGGAGGCCTGGGCGCGCCGCGGGCGGCTGGCCCGGCGCTCGAGCCTTCTCGCGGCGGCCGTCCTCGTAGCCCTGCTCGCGGGCCTCGGCCCCGCGATCGTCCGGGATCCCCGCACGGGGCCGCCCTCGATCACCGATGACCAGAACCTGAACCTCGTCCTCTTCGGCACCGCCGACCTCGAGGACACCGGAGGCCCCTCGCCCGAAGGTCTTTCGCGAAGCGAGGACCGTTCCGAATGAGCGAGGACCGACGAAGATACGAAGGAGGAGATACCCTTTGAGTTCCGAAACACGATGGATCAGCGTTCTCTCCGCCCTCATACTGGTCATCGGGATCTTCCTGGGCATCGCCATGGATCGATTCCTCTTCCGCCCGCTCCCTCCACCGCCGCTTCCGCCCGTTGCTTCCGGCGGAGCCCGCTCGTCCCTGGGCCAGCTGGCGCTCGAGCGCCTGACGCGGAACCTGAACCTCCAAGCCGATCAGCAGAAGAAGATGCGCGAGATCTTCGACCGCTACATGCCGGAGATGCGTCACGCCCGGATGGCGGGGGGCGACCTCCTGGCGATCCGGATGAAGATGCGAGAGGAGATCCGGAAGGTTCTCACGCCGGAGCAGTTCACGAAGTTCGAGGAGACGTACCGCAGGCGGGAGGAGCGGTGGCGGGGGATGCAGTCGGGGGGAGCGCCGCCGGCACCTCCGACACCGCCGGCGCAGCAATGAAGCCCTAAGCCACGGGAGGAGGCGGCGATGGCGCGCGCGATGTGGCGGCGCTGCACAGGGCGCGCCTGCAGGCGATCGTGGAGGCCCGCGAGATCCTCACGCCCGGGCAACGTTCGAAGCTCCGGGACATGCGGCGGCGGCACGAGGATCGGACCGGCGCGGCGGGGCACTCTCCGATCGCCGACTGACCTCCGGGCCACTCAGCGAGCCGGCTCCTCTCCAGGCGCGCGATGCCCGGGCGCGGAGGAAATTTCCACGATCCGGATCGTCGTCTTGTCCACGATGCGGGCGCGCAGCCGCTCGCCGCTCCCGTAGCCTCCCGTGGGTAGCTGGATGTCTCGATTCATGACCGAGAGCGAGCGCGATCCTTCCCTTCCCTCCGGCAGCGGAGCCAGCGTGAAGTGCGCCTCCTCGCCGCGCTCGCCCTCGCGTCGCTTGTCGAGGCGGCCCAGTTCGAACTGCGTGACCGCCGGCTTCATGCCCAGCTTGTCGGTGTACCAGCTGATCACCTTTTCGGCGCGGTCGTCGGTGTAGTAGATCCACACCCGGGTGGCCATCCCCGTGAGCGCCGCCGCCGATTGCCCCCTTCGGCTGCGCTCCTCCGGCAGGCGCTCCATGTAGCGCGCCCCGGGATAGACCGGCACGCCGGCCTCCTCCGGGATCCCCTCGCTCGTCACGGCGGAGCCCGGGGTCGCCTGTCCTGACGGGGGGGGAACCGCCTTTTCCTCCTTCGGGCCCCCGCATCCCGCGGCGAGCGCGCAGGCGACCGCCAGGGGCAGGAGCCTGCTCCTGCGAGGCGAGATCATCTTCCTTTTCCTTCCTCCCGATCCTTGTCGTTCCTGGGAGATCGCGGCGGCGCAGGAGTGTAGAGGAGAACGAGGCCGTTGTCCCCAGCCGCCCATCCGCCGCCGTCCCTGACGAAGGCGAAGGCGCGAACACCCCGCGCCGGTCCGATCGACTGCCGCTGCCAGTTCTCGCCGCCGTCCCGCGAGACGAGGATCGTCTGCGGCCCCACGGCCCATCCGTTGGAC
>JBGPLH010000023.1:0-18422 GCA_041486365.1 Thermodesulfobacteriota bacterium
ATCCCGGGCCACGTTGTCCCGGATCGTCACGTGCGCCGAGTACCAGATCACGAGATCGCTCGTGCGCACCATGACGTTGCGCTCGATCAGCGTGTTCGCGCTCCCCCAGAGCTTGATCCCGTCGGCCCGCCGCATGAGCGGCAGATCCTTCCCGACGATCCGGTTGCCCCGCAGGACACTGTCCGGGGCGCCCCGCAGGCTGATCCCGAAGAGGACGTCCTCGAGGTCGTTCCGCTCGATCCGGGTCCGGGGCGCGAAGGCGACGATGCCGCAGTCCTCCACGTCCGGCACGATGCCGCTCCCGCGAATCCGCAGGTCCCTCACCGTCGTGTCCGGGGCCATCACCCGGAGCACGCAACCGCGCCCGCCACCGTCGAGGATGGCGCTCCCCGGCGGACCGGCGGGCGCAAGCGTCACCGGGTGTTTTACCACGAACTGGCCGCGGTAGACCCCCGGCGGGATGCGCACCTCGCTTCCGGGCGGCGCGCGGTCGATAGCCCCCTGGAGATCGAAGGCATGGGCGACGGAAGCGCTGAAGAGCAGCGCGGCCGCCAGGAGAACGCCGGCCACCGCCGCCGCGGAGGAGACCACGGCGCGCGGGGCGGCCTGTGCGGCGGGCTCGCGCCGTCGCATCGCAAGCCCGATCAGACTCAGGACGCTCCCCGCCGTGCAGATGGCGAATCCTGCCTGGACCATCGCATAGACGCTGAACTGCCCCACGTGGCTCCAGAAGAAGACGAACGGCGTGAAGGGCGGGACGCTTCGATTGAGCGGCGCGTGGGGGTCCAGGCTGTTCCCGAAGTACCAGAGCCAGAAGGAGACGTCGGCCAGGAAAATCAGCGGGAAGCTGATCGGCACGAGAAGCGCCCAGTTCAGCCACTTCTTCCGGGTGAAGGCCGCGGCGAGCGCGATCAGGGTGAAGGCGACCATCCCCCAGGGGGCAATCGCCAGCTCGACGATCGCGGCCTCCTGGAGCGGGCGCATCCCGATGTAGTGGTTGAGCCCGTTTACTTCCCTGACGTCACCGCCGAGGCCGAAGACGCCCACCCACACCCGGAGATGCTCCGGGTACTGCGGCGCGAAGAGCGTCAGCTTCCAGAAGGGAAGGAAGGCGGCGGCCACGAAGCAGGCCGCCGCCACCACGAAGATCGCCCTAGCGCGCATCGCTGCCCACCGCCCGAGCTTCCTTGTCAGAGTCGGCTCCCGCTCCGCGGGAGACCTCCGGCTCATGCTCCCCTTCGCCCGGCTTCGCGTTCAGAGTCGGCTCCCGCTTCGCGGGAGACCTCCGGCCGCTCTTCGCGGGAGCGCCTTCCTCGTCGATGACGCCCGGCGGGGCCACCATCAGGTATCCGGCCATCTCCAGGTGCAGCGCCGAGCAGAACTCGGTGCAGTACCAGGTGAAGATTCCGTCGTGGTTCGCCGTGAACTCGAACGTGTTGGTCTCCCCCGGCTCGATCGACAGGGTGATGTTGTAATCGGGTACCGCGAACCCGTGCGTGGCGTCCTGCGCCCGCTCCAGATTCGTGATGTGCCACACCACGTGATCGCCCTTGCGGATGCGCACGTGCTCGGGGTTGTAGTGGCTGCGCACCGCGGTCATGAAAACCTCGACGTTGTTCCCCTGTCGCACGACCTTCTCGTCGCCTGCCTTTGGCGCCTTCGGGTCCACCGCCTGGATCTCCGGATCCCAGCCGACCTCCGGGTACACCTTCCAGGGCTTCAGCTTGTCGGCCTTGATCATCTGGGCGTAGTGCGGCTCGCCCTCGCCGACCGCCATGTCGTACAGCACCTTCATCGGCTTGTCCGGGTTCGCGATGTCGACGAGCTGCAGGTTCTGGGGGAGCAGCGGTCCCGGTGGGAAGAAGCGGTCCACGGACCACTTGTTGAGAGCGACCAGGTACTTCCCGTCCGGGCTCACCGTGTCGCCCTCGGCCGCCGAGATGTGGCCCACGTTGTACTGCACGGGAACCTTGTCGACGAGCTTCCAGCCGTCCTTGTGGTAGGGCGGGCCGAGCTTCCAGCGCGCCACCGCAGAGTCGAGGAAGAGGCTCGTGTAGGCGTAGCCCTTGTCGTCGAACTGGGTATGGAGCGGACCCAGCCCGAGCTCCACCTGCGCCTCCTTCACGGCGTCGAAGTTGAGCACGGGGACCCCGAAGTTCTCGTCCGGCGTCCAGTTCTTCGCCGCGATGGCGTCCTGCACCTTCTTGAAGCTATACACCGTCGCCTGCGGATCGAGCTTCCCCGAGACGATCATGTACTCGCCCCCCGGAGTCACGTCCACGCCGTGGGGGCTCTTGGGCTCGGCCGCGTAGAAGAGCAACCCCTCGGCGATCGAGGTCTTCAGCGGAATGACCGGGAAGCCGTTGATCTGGACCGTCTTGCCCGCCTTGAACACCTCCTCCGCCTTCCTGAGGTTGATGATGTGCAGGTAGTCGGTATCGCGCTGGCTGGCGCCCGCCTCGAGCGGCGGCTTGCCTTCCTCGATGCCTCCCGTGGCCATCTCGGTGTTGAAGGAGTTGCAGAAGACCCAGCCCTCACTCACCTTCTTGCCGGCGTCGCACAGATCCTGCCCGTAGGGCGGCAGCTCGAGGGAGAAAGATCGGGTCTTGTCGATCCGCCCCTTCTCACGGTCGAACTTCCAGAACGTGATATGGCCGCGGTACTTCTCCTTGAACTGGGAAAGCGGCGCGTACTCGCCCCCGAGCGGCTGCGCGTACTGGCCGCCCTCGGCGATGTACTCGGTGTTGGGCGTCACGAAGGTGCCGCCGTGATCCGAGGTGGCGATGGGGTTCTTCACGATCTGCTTCGTCTCGAAGTCGCGGAGATCGATCACGGCGACGCGGCTCTGGGCCTTGTCGTTGATGAAGAGGAACTGGCCATCGTAATCGCCGCCGGTCTCGGAGAGCGCCGGATGGTGCGTGTCGGCCCAGGCCAGACCCTTGGCGTCGCCTGCTCCTTCCGCGAGCACCTTCATCGTCCCCCTCGCCCCGTAGCCGTAACCCTGCCAGGGCTCCGGCGTGAAGACGGCGATGGATCGGAGGAGCCGCATGGAGGGGACCCCGATCGCGAAGACCTGGCCCGCGTGCCCTCCGGATGCGAACATGATGTAATCATCGTGGCGGCCGCTCGGCATATAGGTCTTCATCGCCGCGACCACGTCGTCCGGAGAGAGCTTCCGCTCCGAGACCACCTGGTTCGCCTCGGCGGACATCCCCGCCACCTCCGCCACCGTCTGCTTGGTGGACGTGGGCTTCGGAGGCTCGCAGGCGGTGGTCGTGAGCGCGATCGCACCAAGCGCGACGAGGCCTGCCATGAACATTCGTGACCCGAATGTGCGCATCGAAATCGCTCCTGCCGGCCCTTCGCGCCTGGGGCGCAATCAACCGGCCTGAAGAATCGGACAGCGCGCCCCCTGCGCGCATGGCCGGCCTGCCCTGGCCGGTGTGTCATTCATGGTCCACCCGGGGAGCAGGAAGCGTGCCGACGGAAAACCGCTGGAGTGGCGGGGAAGCGGACCCGAAATACGCGCAGGGAATGCGCGCTAGGCCCAGTTTGCTGCACGAATTGCGCAAACCTCTCGTCTGCCATATCCTGGCGAGTCGCCCGTGCCTGCTTTTTCCCGTGGCACACGCTTTGCACCCTATATAGAAGGTCGATCATTTCGCGCGGCGATCGCCGCGGCGGTTTTGGAAGTGACTCCGGAGAGGCGCCATGGAAAATCTGCGAGTCGGCGACGTCATGACCACCCCCGCCTGGACGCTCCAGGCCACGGACCCGGTGTCCCGGGCAAAAGGTGTTTTCGTCGATCGTCAGATCCGTCGCCTCCCGGTGCTCGAGGGTGAGCGCCTCGTGGGCATGCTCTCAGACCGGGATCTGCGTCCCTGCGCGTCACCTATTCCGTCGTCCTTGAATGTCCCGACGGAGGAGTGTGAGTTGTCGCGCACGCTCGGCGGGATTCACGTCCTCGAGGTCATGCGACCCACGCCCGTCTCGATCGGTCCCTACCACACGGTCCTTGAAGCCGCCCGGCTCATGGTCGAGCACGACGTGCGGGCCCTCCCCGTGGTGGACCAACGCCACGTGATTGGCATCATCACCCAGACCGACGTGCTCCGGGCGCTCCTCGGCTACGCGGCCGGACCCGGGACTCGCCTCGGTCCGAAGTCCTCCGCCTGAGCGACGCGGCTCCCGCGCCCGCCCCTGACCCTTCCATTTGAGATGCCTTCTTTCCCGACGCGCGGACCCCAACGGCTCCCGATGAAACGCGCGACTCGAACGATCGAGCTGCCCCCGGTGAGCATCGCCCGTCCGGATCTGCTCCCGGCGGACGAGGCCGCCCGCGTGCTCGGGACCGACCCGGAGCGAGGACTGGATCCCGCCCTGGCGGCGGACCGCCTCGCGCGGCTCGGCCCGAACGAGCTGCCCCCGCCCCCGCGCGACGGCTGGCCCGCGCGGCTCCTGCGCCAGCTCATCGAGCCGATGGCGCTGCTCCTCATCGGGGCGGCCGCGGTGTCGGCCCTGGCCCTCGGGGATCGAGTCGGGGCGGTGGCGATCCTCGCCATCGTCGCTCTCAACGCGATGATCGCCCTGTTCCAGGAAGGGACCGCCGGACGCGCCCTGGATGCCCTGCGCCGCCTGGAGACGCCCCGGGCGCGCGTGGTGCGCGGCAACGCTCCCGGCGTGATCCAGGCGCGAGACCTCGTGCCGGGCGACGTCGTCCTTCTTGCGGCGGGAGACAGGGTGCCGGCCGACCTGCGCCTGATCGAAGCAGCCGCCCTAGAGGCCGACGAGTCCCTGCTCACCGGTGAGTCGCTGCCGGTGGCGAAGGATCCCGCCGCGATCGGGAAGCCCGATGCGGCCCTCGCGGAGCGGCCGGCGATGCTCTTCGCGGGAACGCTCCTCACGCGCGGCTCGGCCCGCGCAATTGTCGCGCTCACCGGGACCGACACCGCGCTCGGGGCGATCGCGCGGGGGCTTCGCGCGCGCCCCGTGCCGACGCCGCTGCAACGTGAGCTGGGAAGGCTCACCGCGCGGCTCGGGGCGATCTCGATTGCCATCGCCGCGGCCGTCTTCGCCGTGAGCGCGTTGCGGATGGGCGGCGCAGAGGGGCTCGAGCGCGCGTTCCTCGTGGCGGTGGCCCTGGCGGTGGCCGCGGTGCCCGAGGGGCTCGCCACCGTCACGACCGTGGCGCTCGCCCTCGGCGTTCGGCGGATGGCCGCGCGCGGCTCGATCGTGCGGCGGCTTCCCGCCGTGGAGACGCTCGGCTCGACGACGGTCCTCGCCATCGACAAGACGGGCACGCTGACCGAGAACCGCCTTGCGCTCGAGTCCGCGGCGCCCGCCCGGTGTGCGTCCCGTCCCGTCGCGGATCTCCCGGAGGCCATTCGCGTGCCCCTCGTCGAGGCGGCCGTGCTCTGCAATGACGCGACGATCACGCCCCCCGCGGGCGATCCGCTCGATCTGGCGCTCCTCGCCTTTGCGGGCGCGGACCGGATCGATCCGCTGCGGGAGGCCCGGCCGCGCCTGGCCGCCCTCCCCTTCGACGCCGTCCGAAAGCGCATGACGACGCTCCACCGCATGCCCGGTGGCGCGCTCCTCGTCGTGAAGGGGGCGCCCGAAAGGGTCGTCGCCCTCTGCGCCGACGCCCTGGACGCGACCGGCGGGCGCGTCCCGCTGGACGACGACGCGCGCCGGGCCTTGCTGGCGACCGCCGACCGCATGGCCACCGGCGGCGCCCGCGTGCTCGCCCTCGCGCGCCGCGACTTCCCCGGGCCCCCGGAGGACCTCGAGGCCGCGGAACGGGGCTCGACGCTCCTGGCCCTCGTCGGGATGCGCGATCCGATCCGTCCCGAGGCCGCTTCCTCCGTGGCGCGAATCCGCGCGGCGGGCATCCGGCTGATCATGGTCAGCGGCGATCATCCGGGCACCTGCGCCGCCATCGCGCGCGAGACGGGGCTGGCGGGCCCGGAGGTCGCCCTGTTCACCGGCGACGACCTGCGATTGCGCGGCCTGCCGCCCGATCCACTCGCCGTGGCCGTGTACGCCCGGGTCGATCCGGGGCAGAAGCTCGCGCTCGTGGAGGCGCTCCAGGCGCGGGGTGAGGTCGTCGCGATGACGGGCGACGGGGTGAACGACGCACCGGCACTGCGGCGGGCGAACATCGGCGTCGCGATGGGTAGGCGCGGCAGTGACGTGGCGCGGGAGGCCGGCGATATGATCGTGACGGACGACAACCTCGCCACGATCGCGACGGCGGTGCTGGAGGGGCGGGGGATCTACGACAACATCCGCAAGGTGGTCGACTACCTCGTCGCGGGGAATCTTTCCGAGATCCTCGTCGTACTGGGGGGTCTGTTCCTCTTCCCCGAGATGGGCGTGCCGCTCCTGCCGCTCCAGCTCCTCTGGATCAACCTCCTCACCGACGGCCTTCCCGCCGTCGCGCTGGGCGCGGACGCGGTGCACGAGGGGCTCATGGACCACCCGCCCCGCCGCGCGGACGAGCGGCTGCTCGGGGCGCGGCGCGTCGCGCGGCTCCTCGGGCGCGGCCTTCTCATCGCGGGCGTCTCCATCGGAAGCCTCGCGCTGGCGCGCTTCCTGTGGCACGAGCCCTGGGCGCACGCGCGGTGGCTCATGTTCACCGTGCTGGTCACGGCGCACCTGCTCTACGCCTTCGCGGCGCGCATTCCCGCGCGTGCGACGCTCCGGGATATGGTCCCCAATGCCTGGCTTGTCCTCGCGGTGGGCTTCGGCCTCGGGCTCCAGCTCCTCATCGCGGCCTGGCCCGCGGCGCACGGCCTCTTCGGGGCCACCGCGCTGGGCCCGCGCGAGTGGGGCCTAGCGCTCGTCGCCGGGGTGATTCCCGCATTGATCATCGCCGCGGAGCGATCGGCCGCCGGCCCCGCCCGGGGAGATGCGCGAGCGGCGGCAACGCGGTAGTCTGGGTCCACCCCCGTGTTTCCTTCCGAAGCTCTTGCGATCGGGCGACAGGCACGCGCCCGGATCTTCGCCCCCGCACGCCAGGAAAGGAAAGCACGCATGATCACCGATCGCGACATGATCGAAGCCCGCGACGACCGCCGCCACCAGCCCGCCGTGGACGCCATGCCCCTGTGGAACGAGAGCTACTGGTTTTCCTTCCACGATCCCGCCGCGCGGATCGGCGTGGTGACGCGCATCGGGATGCTGCCGAACCGGAACGAGGCGAATGTCTGGTTCTACATCTCGAAGGACGGGAAGATCGCCCACACGGGCAACGATCTGCGCTGCGCGGTCCCCGGCGGGGACATCGATGAGCTTTCGCTCGGGGACGTGACGTTTCGCTGCACCGAGCCGCTCCGGAACTTTCGGCTGACCTACGCGGGATCGGGCGCCTCCATGGACGTCACGTGGAGCGGCGCCCATCCCGTGTTCCAGTACCCCGTTCCGCCCGGATCGACCGAGTCGCAGTTCCCCCGACACATCGAGCAGGGCGGGCGCGCGCGGGGCACGGTCACGGTCGGCGGCAGCGCCCGCGCCATCGATACCGTCGGGCACCGTGATCATTCCTGGGGAGGGGAGCGCGACTGGACGCGGCTGGAGACGTGGCACTACATCTCGGGGGACTTCGGGGACTTCTCCTTCAACGTGGTGCGCGTGATGATGGGCGGGGGCGAATTCAGCGCGGGTTACGTCTGGGACGGGAGGGAGATCATGAGCGTCACGGACATCCGCACGGAGGTCGCGACCGACGCGTCCGGCCGCCGGCAGACGGCCGCGACGATCGCCTTTCTCGACGAGCGGGAGCGCGCGCACGCGATCTCGGCGCGGGTGATCGACGTCTGCGAGGTGGACCTGGGCGGGACCCGCTGCAACGACGGCTTCGCCGAATTCCGGATGGGGGAGAGAACGGGCCAGGGGATCGTGGAACTGGGGACCCAGGATGGGGGTCAGGCTTGACTTATTGACTTTTGCAGAGTGTTCTTAGCCAACGGGCAACCTTGATGATGGGCCGAGAACGGGCGGGCGCCGGAAGCCATAAGTCAAAACGTCAAGCCTGACCCCAAATGACTACCAGACGATCTCCCCCGCCTGCACCCACTTACGATCCCGGGCGATCTGCCGGCGCAGGTAGGCGCCCGCCTGGGCGCGGACGCGGCGAAGCGGCTCCTGCTTTCCCAGGTCCTCCGAGGCGAGGGCGTGCAGCAGCCGCGAGAGCGATTCCTTCCGGCGATCGTTCTCCTCGCGTAGCGGCACCGAGGACGTGAGCGCTTCGGGCGGTAGCGCCTCGCCCGCCAGACAAGCTATCTCCCGGAGGGCCGTCACGGTGTCCGGCCCGGCGCCACCCCAGTCCCTCTCCGCCGCAATCGTCTTCAGTGTTTCCTGCAGGTCCTCGTGGTCCTCCCGCAGGGCGGGGTACACGCGGTCCCAGCGCTTCATGCAGTGATCGAGCATCATGAGCATGTAGGCCACCCGCTCCATCACGTGCGGGTTCGTGATCTCGGGCATCACCTCTTCCATGAGGCCCCGCTGGATCTGGCCGAGGATGTCGCCCACGTCCGGTCGCATCGATTCCTCCTGAGGGCCTCGTCGGCCCGCGCGCTCTCAGAGTCGGCCCGCGTGGGACCTTCGGTCACAAGCCGAGCTGGTCGGCGATGTCCTCGCACAGACGCGGCACGAGGAAACCCACGAGTCCCAGCAGCAGGTCCGCCCCCTCGGCGAAGGCGCGCACGCCCGACAGGGCGATCACGGCCATCTTCACGTTCCCCAGGACCTGGTAGAAGAACACGCGATCCCGATCCACGGGGATCCCCGCGACCTGTTCGTAGCGGCGGAAGAAGTCCTCGGGCTCGATGAGCCCGCCCACCAATCCCGAGCCGCTCCAGAACTTCATGCTCGCCCAGCCGACGTCCTCCATCGGGTCGCCCAGATGCGCGAGCTCCCAGTCGAGCATGGCGGTGATCAGGCCCGGGTCCTCGAACAGGAAGTTTCCCGTGCGGAAGTCCCCGTGTACCAGCGTGATCCGATCCGTCTCGGGCGCGTGTGCCTCGAGCCACCCGAGCGCGGCGGCGATCACCGGCAGTGGCTCGGGCCTGCGCCGGTCATACACGTCCTTCCACAGGCGCGCCTGGCGCAGCGCCGCGTCCCTTCCCGGCCCCGGCACCCCGAGGAAATCGAGGCCCCGCGCGCGCCAATCGAGGCTGTGTACCTGGCGCAGGATCTCGATGAACTGACCGGCGATCTTCTCGCGGAAGGCGGCGTCCATCCCGGGCGGGAACGCGGGGGGCGAGGGCTGCCCGGCCATGCGTTCCATGATGAGCGAGGGGCGCCCGAGCGCCTTCCCTTCCGCGTCGAGCCAGTACATGCGCGGGAGCGGGAGCGGGAGATCCTCGAGTGCCTTCACGGTGCGGAACTCGAAGCTGCGATCCGTCGTGAGCCCCGCCTCGAGCAGGCTCAAGACCGGATCGCGCCGGAGCACGCAGCCGCGCTCCACCGTCCGCCCGTTCTCCCGCCAGGATACGTCGAAGGTCCAGGTCTCGCGCGACGCGCCCCCGGACATGCGGGCGAGATTCGCGATGGCGAGATCCTCGGCCCCGGCCAGTTGCTCCGCGATGAAAGCCTTCAGTTGATCGGCGAGATTCATGTGTTGGGTGCCTTGCAGGAGCCCGTGGGAAAGATGAGGCCTGCCCCTGTCGCCGGGCGGGACGAGGGCAGGCCCCGATAGGCGGAAGTCCCGGACGGGACGGAGGAGGTTGCACTCGCCGGGAGAACGGTCGTCCCCCCTTTGCGAGGCATTCCGGAACTTCCGCGCAGTGGGACTGTGAAAGCGTGAGCGTCAGGACCCTCCTCCGCCGTTTCCGGCGGCGCTCGGGTCCTCCATCATCTCCTCCATCATGCTCTGCATGATCTGGGGCACCTCGTTCTCGTCGCCAAAGACCTCCGAGAGCCCGAACTGCTCCGCGAGCCATCGCAGCTCGGCCGCCCGGTGCGGGAGCGGGCCCGGGGCCTGGACCATGCCAGCCTCGGTCAGATCCCTGACCACGGCGGCGTCGCGCTCGAAGGGGATGTCGGCCCGGTTATAGGCGTAGAGCTGCTCGAAGGGGAGCCGCGGGCGCTGCCCCCCGGCGGCGGATTCCTCCGCCGGGTAGCCCACGGTCTGCAGCAGGCAGATCTTTGAATCGGCCGGCAGCTTGAGGACGCGCTTCATCTTCTTCTGCGCCGGGAGCCCGAGACAGCAGGTGCCGAGCCCCTCCTCGAAGGCGACGAGGGTGGCCTGCGCGATGGCCTGGCCCGCGTCCACCTCGGTGATCCCCCCGACCTTGATCGCCTCCTCGGCTCCCTGGAAGAAGGGGATCAGCGTCTCATCGAGATACTTGTGGCTCTTCTCGACGTTCACGCCGATGGCGCCGGCGTCCACCAGCTCGTGGAGCCGGTCACCCTGCTTCTTGATCGCGGCGTAGTCGATGTACCAGACGAGCACCACCGGGGCGAGGCGGAACTGGAAGCCGGCGATCGCGGTTCCGACGGGGAGCGCGTCGATCACCTCCTTGGGCGCCGTGAACCGGTCGATCACCACGCACTTCACCGCCTGCACGTTCCCCCAATGCGAGGCGAGCCGCGCGGCCTCGAGCATCTTCTGGATCTTCTCCTTCTCGACCGGCTTGTAGGGGCGCAGGAAGCGCATCGAGCGCCGGTTGCCGATCACCTGCTTGAGCTCCATCGGTTCTTCCTTTCTCGCCGTCGCGTTCCCCTGGGGGGGCCGGACGCCATCGGGCTTCAACCCGCGGGATGATGCGCCGCTCAGGGCATGCGGGGCGCGCGGGGCAGGGGCCGGTCGTCCTCTTAAGTCAACAAGTCGTGCCTGGCACCGAATCCCCGAATCCCGCCCATTAAGTCAACAAGTCATGCCTGGCACCGAAGCGCCGATTCCCATCCTCAAACCGCCGCGAGGATATGGATCGCGATGGCCGCCGGATCGGCCCGGACGGCGCCGCCGGCGTTCTCGGCCAGCCCGACACGCGCGCCCTTCACCTGGCGATCACCGCAGCGACCCCGAAGCTGCTGAGTCAGCTCGTAAAGCTGCGCCGCGCCGGTCGCGCCCACGGGATGACCGCGGGCGATCAGCCCGCCGGAGACGTTGATCGGCAGCTTGCCGCCGAGTCGCGTGTGGCCCTGCTCGACGAGCTTCCCGCCCTCGCCGGGCGCGCAGAGCCCCAGCTCTTCCATGATCATGATCTCAGCGGGGGCGCTCGCGTCATGCACCTCGACGAGGTGGACGTCCTTCGGCCCGATGCCCGCCTTCGTGTAGGCCAGCCGCGCGGCCTCCGTCACCGGATCGGGCTCGTCGGTCGCGCGGTCGCGCCCCGTGCGCAGCACGGAGGCCGCGATTCGGACGGGATCGACGTGCCCCCCGCGGGCCCGGAGGCGGTCGATGAACTCCCGGCTCGCCACAACGAGCGCAGCCGCGCCGTCGCCGATGGGCGCGCACATGAGGCGCGTGAGAGGCTCGGCCACCATGGGGGAGGCCAGAACCTCTTCCACCGTCCGGACCTCGCGGTACTGCGCCTTCGGGTTGAGCGAGCCGTGCCAGGAGTTCTTCGCCGCGACGGCGGCGAACTGCTCCTTCGTGGTGCCGTGCTTCTTCATGTGGTCGCGCGCGGCCATGGCGTAGAAGTCCATGAACATCGACCGCTTCTGGCCCGAGGCCGCGGCGTCGGCGCCCGCGGACTTCTCCTGCGACTTGAGCATCTGCTTGATCGATTCCAGGAACTCCACGTCCACGGCCCCGCCGAACGCCGCGAAGGTCTTCGCCTTGTCCTCGCTGTAGAGCTTCTCCATCCCCACGACGAGCGCGCAGTCGTGGAAACCGCCCGCCACCGCCTGCCAGGCGAGGTGCGCGGCCGTGGAGGAGGACGCGCAGGCGTTCTCGACGTTCACCATGGGGATCCCGCCGATCCCATACTCCCGGAGCACCACCTGCGCGCGCACGCACTCCTGTCCCGTGACCAGGCCCTGCGCCGCGTTGCCCACGAAGGCGATCTGGATCTCCTCCTTCGTGATTCCGGCGTCCGGCAGCGTCTCATCGAGCGCCTCGGCCACGAGGCTCTTCATGGAGCGATCGAGATACTTGCCGAACCGGGTCATTCCGGCGCCGATGATGAAAGCGTCCCTCATCCAGGTCCTCCCTTTCCTAGTAGCGATCGAGCACGTGGCGCGCCCCGGCGAGCGAGAGCACGTCGTTCGTGCCGTCCTCGATCTGGGACGCCCGCGCGTCGCGGAAGATCTTCTCGATGGGGTACTCCCGGGAGAGCCCGTAACCGCCGAAGAGCTGGAGCGCCGTGCTGGCCACCTGGAAGGCGGCGTCGGTGCAGAAAGTCTTCGCGGCGATCGAGTACTGGGTCTGGGGCGGAATGTTCGTGGCGTTGTAGGAGAGCGCGTGCCGAGAGAGGGCGCGGCAGGCCTCGACGGTCTTGAACATGTCGAAGAGGTGCTTCTGGACGAGCTGGTGCTCGCAGATGGGCTTGCCGCCCTGCACGCGGACCTTCGTGTAGGCGAGCGCCTCCTCGAAGGCCGAGCGCGCCACGCCGGTGAAGATCGCCCCCATGCCGGCGTTCGCGGCGGCCAGCACGGTGTCGAGCGCGAACTCGTACATCGTCGGGTCGACGAGCATGAGCTCCGCCGGGAGCCGCACGTCGTCGAAATAGATCTCCCCCTGGTTGAGCGCCCGCTGGCCGAGCTTGTCGAGGGGCTTGCCGCGGGAGACACCGGGGAGATCGAGCGGCACAAAGGCCACTCCGCCGCCCAGGCCCTCGCCGGTCTCGATCGTGAGGAACACGAGCGCGTGGGTGGCGAACGTGCCGTTGGAGACCCAGGCGGACTTCTGGCCGGCGAGGACGTATACGTCGCCGTCGCGCTTCGCCATCACCTGTGTCCTCACCTGCGGGTCGCCGAAGGTCTTCGTGCCCGCGTACAGGAAGTCGGAGCCGTGCTGGGGCTCGGTGATCGCCCAGCAGCCGATGTACTTCGCCTCGGTGTCCTCGATGAAGGGCTTCGCGTACTTGTCGATGAGATCAGGCCGGAGCGTGGCCAGCACCGTGAAGGGGAGGCCCGCCACGCCGATGCCAATGGCGAAGTCCGCGCTGCCCCACCCGAGCTCCTCGAGGAAAATGTGTGTATCCACGCCGGCGAGGCCCCCGCCGCCGAACTCGGCGGGGATTCCGGTGGCGTGGTAGCCGAGGCGCCAGGCCGCCCGGAACACGTCCCAGAAGATTGAATCCCTCGCGATCACCTGCTCGGGATCGTCCAGGCGATCGAGCGACCGGGCGGCGGGGCGGAGCACTTCCTCCGCGAACTTGTGCACGTTCTCGCGGATCTGGATCTGGTCCTGCGTGAGGTGGATGTCCACGTCGAGCGGGAGTCTCATGCCGTCCTCGTTTTCGCCTCGAAGGCTTCCCGATCCCAGGTGCCCGGGGTCACGCCCCGGCGCTTGAGATCCGTTTTCTGCACGCGGTGCGTTTCCGTCTTCGGGATTTCCGGACGGACGTCCACGTACCGGGGAATCATGAAATCGGCCATGCGACCCCGCAGGAACTCGATGAGTCGCGGCGCATCGATCGTCGCGCCCGGCCGCGGCACCACGACAATCATGATGTCGTCCTCGGCCAGCTCCGATTTCACGCCGAAGGCCGCGCTCTCGAGCACGGCCGGGTGCGCGTTCACCTCGCGCTCCACCTCGTAGGAGGAGACGTTCTCGCCGCGGCGGCGCATGCAGTCGTTCAGCCGGTCGACGAAGTACAGGTTGCTGTCCCCGTCGCGGTACATGATGTCGCCGGTGCGCAGCCATCCATCGTGGACCTTCTTCCGCGACGCCTCGGGGTTCCGGTAGTACTCGACCTTGCGCGCCTCGGGGTCATCGATCTTGAAGATCAGCTCGCCGGGCTGTTCGGCGGGCACCTCGTTGCCGTTGGGATCGACGAGCCTGTACTCCACGCCCGGCGGAGGCTGCCCGATGGAGCCGACGGGTGCGTTGCCGAAGTTGAACGTGAGGAATCCGCCGCCGTCCACGGCCCCGTACCATTCCATGATCTTCACGCCGAATCGCCGTTCGAAGGCCTCCCAGACGTTCGCCGGGCAGGCGGCGGACATCACCCGCTCGACCGGATTGTCCGCGTCGTCGGGTTTCTCGGGCTGCTTCATGAGGATCGGGATCATGGCGCCGAGCGCGTTGAAGGTCGTCGCGCCGTACCGGCGCGTCTCGTCCCAGAACCGGCTCGCGCTGAAACGGGGACCGAGCGCGAGCCGTGCACCCGAGTGGAGCGCGCACATCGTGGAGATGAAGAGCGCGTTGGCGTGGAAGAGGGGGAGGCAGGTGTAGATCGTGTCCTCCGGCTTGTAGAACATCATCGCCAGCGGCTCGGTGCGGCGGGCGTCCGAGGCGGCGTAGCGCATCACGACGCCCTTCGGGAGCCCCGTGGTCCCCGAGGTGTACATGAGGGCGCAGATCCCGTTCGGGTCGATGCCAACGTCAGGATTGTCGTCGCGCGCGGTCTCGATGTCGGTGAGGGCGGACGCCCCGATCGGGAGCGAGCAGCGGGGCTCCTCGGACCGATCGAAGATCACATGCTGGAGCTTGGGGAGCTTCGTCCGGATGGCCTCGAGGATCGGAGCGTGCTCCGGATCGAGGATCAGCGCGCGCGAGTCCGAGTGATCGAGAATGTAGGCGAGCCCCTCGCCCTTGAGCGACAAGTTGATGGGCACGATCCCGGCGCCGATCTTCTGGAGGGCGAAGTAGACCGCGAGCCAGCGCGGAGAGTTGGGGAGCATCACGCTCACGTGGCTCTCCGGGCCGATCTGGAGGGCCAGGAGGCCGTGGGCGATGCGATTGCTCCAGGCGTTCAGGGCGGCGAGGGTGAGACGCTGATCGTCGAAGAGAAGAAAAAGTCGATCGGGGGAATCCGCCGCTTTGTCCGCAAGCAGGCGGCCATGGGGGAGGAAATCCACCGCGTTTACTGACATCCGGTTCCTCGAGAGTTCACTTGGGAGGTGAATCCCGTTGGACCGCAAACGATGCAAGAACCGTTCCTCGCGTCTTTCATGGATTTTCACCGACCCATCGTGCAGTCGATGCAAAATTCCAACCTTCTGACCGGAGGCAGGGAAAAAATTGCGGGAGGGATGTGAAGCCCCCTTCGAGCCCTCCACTAGATCTTCTCGACCTCGATGCGCGTCCCGCGGTCGTTCTGTCCGGGCTGGTGGCTGATCACCATCGGCGCCAGGTGGAAGTAGCCCCCGGCGAGCTGGATCGGGTTGATGGGGCTCGGGATCGCGACCTGGTGGGAACGGCGCCCGGGGAACTGATGGGGCTCCCAGCCGTGGTACATGATCACCTGCCCCGGGCGCACGGCGGGTGACACCTTCGCCTGGAGCTCGAACTGCCCCAGGTCGTTCCGGGCGCGGATCCGCTCGCCGTCCGCGATCCCCCGCGCCTGCGCGTCCTTCGGGCTCATGTAGAGGATCGGCCCGCCCCGCTGAAGGCGCAGCATGAGCGCGTTGTCCCGCCAGGACGAATGGATCGACCAGCGCGTGTGGCCACCCGTCATGTGGAGCGGGTAGTCACCGCCGATCGCAGGGTTGTCCTTGTGCGTCGGCAGCACCTCGCCGAGCTCCTCGAACAGCTCGTGATCGACGTAGAACTGCATGCGCCGTGTGAGCGTGGGCCAGGGGATCTTCCTGTCGGTGTGCCAGGTGTTCGCCGTGATCGTGTCGTCGGGTTTCACATCCGTCGCGGTGCCTATGTTCGTCCCGGTCTTCCCCACCGCGGTGAATCGCGCGTAGCCCTTCTTCTTCAGGTCCTCCCAGCTCACCCCCGTGAGGTTGCTCGACAGCCTCGTCAACGCGTCGAGCACCTTCTCGATGTCCTTCTCCGTGTAACGGCCGTGGTAAGTGAAGTCGTCGTAGGCCTTGTCGAGCCTCCGTTCCTTCCCGGCCCGATCCCGGTAGGTGGTCACCCCGAGCGCCTTCGCCCGCTCCTGGATCTTCTTCATCAGCAGGCAGTGGAACTCCCACTCGTGCCGGGACTCGGCCAGCGGCGCGACCGCCCGCGTGGTCACGTGGGCGTAGGGCGCGATCGGCGTGCCCCAGGAGATGTCGTTCTTCTCGTACCAGCCGGCAGCGGGGAGCACGAAGTCGCTGTGCATCCCCGTCGTGCTCATCCGCCAGTCGACGGTGACGAGGAGATCGAGCTTCGGCACGAAGTGCTTGATGAGCTGCTGGTACCCGCGGACGCGGCGCAGGATGTTTCCGCCTTCCTCGATGAAGATCCGCGGCGGCGTCTTCGCTTCGTACTGCCAGCCCTTCGCGTAGGCCTCCCTCACGTAGGACTCCACATCGCGCCGGAGGTGCGGATCCCAGTCCTTCGAGCGCCCGCTCGTCTCCTTGAGGCCGCCGTGCTCGTAGAAGAAGAGCACCGAATTGGTGAAAGCGCCCTTTGCGAAGATGTCGCGGGTGTCCATGTAGGTGATCATCTCATCGGAGTAGCCCTGGATCTTGCGCTTGGCGATGGAGGGCGCGTAGCCCGCCATGACGGCGAGCGCCCCGAGGTTCATCGGGAGCGACGGGGGCGAGAGCGCCGCGATCTCCGGCGAGTCGATGCTCATCCAGGGGAACGCGTTGAAGCCGCTCCCCTTCTTCCCGTAGTGCCCGCAGAGGGCGAGGACGAGCATCTGCGCCCGCTCCATCTCGGCCCCGTGGTAGAACTTCGAGAAGTTCGACTGGGTGAGGATCGTGGCGGCCTTCGCCCTTCCGATGTCGCGCGCGAGGGCGCGCACGAGGACCGGCGACACCCCGGTGATCTTCCGGGTCTCCTCCGGGCTGAAACCGGACACCTTTTCGCGCAGCAGCGTGAACGCCGGCGTGACCTTCACCGTCCCCTCAAGGGTTTTCGCGTCGTACTCCCCGTCCAGCTCCGGCACGATCCGGCCGAGCTTCAGGCTTCGCTTCGGCGCCTCCCGGATCCGCCGCGCGGCCCTGTCCCAGACGTAGAACACGTCGTCCTTGCCCCCGCGCACGCAATCGCTCTCGCGCAGGAACTTCCCGTTGTCGCGCCGCACGAGTAGCGGCTGGTCCGTCTGCTCCCGCAGGAAGGCCTCGTCGTGCAGCTTCTCCTCGAGAATGACGTTCGCGATGGACAGGCCGAGCGCCGCGTCGCTGCCCACCTTCACCGGCACCCAGAGGTCGGCGTGCAGGGCCGAGGGGTTGTAGTCCGGGGCGATCGTCACGACCTTCGCCCCGTGGTAGCGCGCCTCGTTGAAGAAGTGGGCGTTGGGGATCTGGGTGTAGACCGGGTTGCCGCCCCAGATGAGGATCATGTCCGAGAAGAAGCAGTCGTCGCCGGAACTCGCGAAGACGATCTTCCCGGTGGTGATCGCGGCGCCGGGATGGTGGTCGCCGATCTCGGAGTTCATGTCGAGGATAGGCGTGTCGAGAATGGCCCCCGTGCGCAGGAGCCCGAGCCCGTGACAACCGTTGGTGAGCGCCGTGCCGAGGTCCCAGTAGAAGGCGCCGGGGCCGGACGTCCTGAGTACCTCGACGGCCTTGTCGGCGATCTCGGTGAGCGCCTCGTCCCAGGTCACGCGCTTCCACTTCCCCGCGCCGCGGGGCCCGACGCGTTTCAGCGGGTACTTGAGCCGCGTGGGGTCGTACATGCGGTGGCTGTAGCAGGCGCCCTTCTGGCAACCGCGCGGATTGTAATCGGGGACGTCGGGCCGGATGGATTCATAGGTCGCCGCCTGCTCCTCCCGGAGCACCATGCCGTCCTTCACGTACACGTTCCAGGCGCAGGCGCGCTGGTACCAGCAGTTGACGTAGTGGGTCCCCTTCGCGATCCGATCCCAGGTCCACTTCTTCCGCGTGAGGTCTTCGAAACCGCCGTAGCGGGGGGCCGGCGCCATCCCCGCGGGAGCGGCCGCCCAGGCCTCGGGGAGCGACGATCGGAGACGGCTCAGGCACAGCGCGGCGGTGGCGGCGCCGGTCCCCTTCAGGAAGTCGCGTCGGCTGAATGATCGCGCCATGGTCCCCTCTTCTTTTCAGTGTCGGTCCCCGCCCGAACCCGTTTCCTTCCGTTCCCCGATCGTCTCCTCGAGGAGGGTCCGCGCGAGGTGGCTCGCGCTCCCGATGCAATCCGCGAGCGAAATCCCCCCCAGGTACGCGCCGGCGAGGTGAAGCCCGGGGAAGGACCGCTCGAACTCCCGGGCCTCTCTCACGACGCGCCCGTAGCCGAGGTTGTACTGCGGGATCGCCCGCGGCCACCGCGTCACGCGGCGGAACACGGGGTCCGGCAGGGGGCCCAGGGCGTGATGCAGGTCGTCCATCACGGCGCCGAGGATTTTCTCCTCCGTCCAGTCAATCACCTCGCGGTGCGCCGTTCCTCCGGCGAGGACCGTGAGGCC
>JBGPLH010000024.1:0-18386 GCA_041486365.1 Thermodesulfobacteriota bacterium
GTTCGCGAAGCGCCGCAAGGAAGGGGACCCGCACCAGTTCGAGGGAGTCGGCTACGATCGCGCGCCCACGCGATCCCCCATCCTTCACGGCTGCCACGCCTTCGCCGACTGCCGCGTCGTCGCGGTGCACGAGGGAGGCGACCACCGGATCTACGTCGGGCGCGTCGACACGCTCGGCGTGGACGATGGCCCCTCGGAGCCGCTCGTCTACCATGCGGGGCGCTACCGCCCCCTCGGCGACTGACGCGCTCCCCGTCGGGTCGCTCACCGGATCAGGCCGCCTTCTTCCGGAACTTCCCGTACATGACGTCCTTCCAGGCGAAGAAGCGCGTGTGCGCCTCCTGCATTTCGCGGACGCCCTCGTGCGCGAGATCGGGAGGGAAGCGAAGATAGCCGTGCGGCGGGAGTTGGAGCAGCATCGCGGTTCCGGCCGCGGCGAAGTCGGGGAGCGTGGGCGACGCGCCCGTGAGGTAGGCGTCCCGCGCGAGCCTGCGCTCGAGGAAGTCGAGCGTGCGATGGGCGGAGACGCGTGCCTCGTCCACCGTCCGCTCGTCGATCCCGTCGCGCTTCATCATCTGCTTCATCAGGATCGGGCCGAGCAGGGGCAGCAGGCGCTTGGTCATGGCGTCGGCGTTGTGGTCCATCGTCTTGCGAACGAAGTCCTGGTCCACCCGCATCTTCTCCCAGATGAACACTTTCCGGGCCACCTCGCCCATCGCGTGATCGAGCCAGTCCTCCAGCATCAGGCACTCGGCACGGGCGTCCGGATCGGAGGGTAGGAGCGGCGGGTCCGGGTAGCGCTGGTCGAGGTAGAGCGCGATCGCCGTTGAGTCGTGGACGACCCGATCGCCGTCGTTCGGATTGACGATCACGGGCACCTGGCGCTGGCCGGTGAGCCGCTGGATCACTTTCTGCCCGGGGCCGTACAGGACGTCGCGTTTCTCGTAGGGGAGGTTCTTGTAGTCGAGGATGAAACGAATCTTCTCGCTGAAGTGGCTGAGCTCGAACTGGTAGAGGATCAGCGGCTGCATCGGTCCCCTCCTCTCGCCGATGTTCCCCCCGATGTTCCCGCGCGGGCGCTCACGGATCCGACTCCGCCCGCGTGTCGATGCGCATGCGCTCCAGGGCGGGCGGCCGCGCGCCGCCGGAGACCAGGGCGTCGAAGAGGGCGTCGGCGTCCTCGGGACGCGCGAGCGTGTACCAGGCGCCTTCGGGATAGGCGATCACGGTGACGCCCTCCGGGCGGCAGGGGCCGAGGCAATCGGTTCCCGTGGCGAGGACCTCGTCGTAGAGCCCTCTCTCCCCGATCCGGTCGAGCAGCCGCTCCAGCACCCGCGGGCCCAGGCCGCGCGCGCAGCAGGTGATCGGGCCCGGAGGCCGCTCGTTCCGGCATACGAGGAAGTGGATGCGCTTGCGCCACATGATCGACGATGCTTTCGCTGACCCATTGGGGAGGGCGGGGTTTCGGCCGAAGCCCGCGTGCGGCGGCATCATATCAGATCGCCCGGATCCGAGAGGGACGCGGCCCTCCGCTCCCGCGGGCGCCCGTGCTCATTTGACGCGCCAGGCCCCTTCCCGTAAATAGGGGACGGACCCGGGGGGAGACGCCATGACGGACGACAATCGATCGGGACAACCGGCGGGGCCGGGGATGGCGCAGGTGGCCGCGCTGATCCCGCTGGCCCTCTTCGTGTTCGCCTTCTATCTCCTCTACCGCGTTCTCGCCCCGTTCCTCGGGAGCATCGCCTGGGCGATCATCCTCGGCATGCTCTTCACCCCGCTCCACCGCCGGGTGCTCGTCTGGCTCCGGTTCCGCCGGACGACGGCCGCGCTGGTGATGACGCTCCTCGTGATCCTCGTGATCGTGATCCCGGCGACGCTCACATCGGTGGTGATCGCCCGCCAGGCGGTCAAGGGGGTCAGCGCCATCGGCGACTCCATCTCGAGGCTGGGGCAGGGCCCCGAAAGCCTGACGCACCATCCCCTCTTTCTCGCGCTCGAGGATCGGGTCGACCAGTACGTGGATCTCAAGCGGGCCGACGTGCAATCGGCCATCCTGAAGACGCTCCAGAATGTCTCGCAGCGCCTGCTCGATTTCTCGACCAACCTGCTCCGCAATGTGGCGACGCTCTTCTTCGGCCTCTTCGTGATGCTCTTCACCCTCTTCTACATCTTCAAGGACGGCGAGACGGCGACCCGGTACGTGGAGGGGATCCATCCGATGATCCGCCAGACGCATTTGTTCCGCACGCTGGAGGAGCTCACGATCACCACGTTCTACGCGGGGTTCGTCAACGCCGCCGTGCAGGGGGTCCTCGCCGGGCTCGCATACGCCGTGCTGGGCGTCCCCTCGCCGCTCTTCTGGGGCGCGATCACCGCGGTCTTGTCGTTCATCCCGTTCATGGGCGCGACGTCGATCTGGCTTCCCGTCGCCCTCTGGCTGGGCTTCTCCGGGTCCTGGCCCAAGGCGCTGGGCATGGGCCTGTGGGGCGCCCTGGTCGTGAGCATGGCCGACAACTTCATCAAGCCCGCCCTGATCAGCGGCCGGATGAACCTCCATCCCCTGCTCGTCTTCCTGGCCGTGCTCGGCGGCATCCTGTTCCTCGGGCCCCTCGGCCTCATCCTCGGCCCCTTCGTCCTAGTGCTCTGCCTCGGCTTCCTGAACAGCCTGATCGCCCAGCCGGCCTCCGGCGGAGACTGAGTGCCGCTCGCGTCATTTTACTTCTGGTACTTCTCCACCCTCGCGATCGTCGTCGCTTTCTTCAACCTCTACGCCAAGCAGCTCGGCCTGAGCGCCTTCGAGATCTCGGTCCTCGCGTCGCTCCACCCGCTCTCCCGCGTGCTGTGGCCCCACTTCTGGAGCGGCGTCGCGGATCGCACGGGACGGCGTCACCTCGTCACGCTGGCCGCGACTCTCGGCGCGACGATCTCCTTCGGGGCGTACTTCCGGGCCGACAAGTTCTCCTCGCTGCTCCTGGCGCAGGCCGTCTTCACCTTCTTCTGGTCCACGACGCTCCCGCTCACGGAGACGACGACCCTCGAGCAGGCGTCCATCGGGAAGAGTGAGTACGGCCGGACCCGCGTCTGGGGATCGATCGGCTTCATCGCCGCGAGCTTCGGGCTCGGGCCCTTCCTCGATCGTTTCGGAATCCGCTTCAGCCTCACGGCAATCGTCGGGTGCCTCGTTCTCACGACTATCTCTGCGTTCTTCGCTCCCGCGCCGATCCGGCACTACGCCCGCGAGGAGGGCTCCATCGCCGCGTTCCTGCGCCACCCGCAGGTGCGGCTGTTCTTCCTCGTGGGGATGCTCTCGCAGCTCTCCCACGCCACGCTGTACAACTTCCTATCGATCCACCTCGCGGAGGTGGGCTACTCGAACAGGTCGATCGGGCTGCTCTGGGCCTTCGGCGTCCTGTGCGAGGTTCCGGTGATCCGCTGGTCCGGGCTCCTGCTCGCGCGGTTCCCACGCATGCGGCTGCTCACCTTCTCGCTCGTCGTCGCGGTGATCCGCTGGTCGATCTTCGCCACCACCACCGCGTTCCCGCTGTTGCTGCTCGCCCAGGCCATGCACGCGGTCACCTTCGGCGTCTTCCACGTCGCCGCCGTGACCCATACCTACTCCATCGTCCCCCCGTCGCTGCGCGCGCGGGGCCAGAGCCTCTACAGCGCCCTCTCCTTCGGCCTGGGGAACTTCGCCGGCTTCCTGATCAACGGCGCCGTCTACGACCGCGTGGGCGCATCGGCCTGCTTCGCCGGAAGCGCGGTCGTGGCGCTCGTGGCCGCGGTGCTCTCGCTCCGCCTGCGCGAGGCGGTTCCCCCTGCTTGACGGCGGGTCGACCGTTCCCGTTAGATCGGGGCCGGACGGAAACCCCCACCCTGGAGGGTTCCATGAAGATCAGCGGACAGGTGGCCGTGGTCACCGGGGCGTCGAGCGGGATCGGCGCCGTGGTCTGCCGCGAGCTGGCGAAGAAGGACGCGCGTGTCGCGATGCTCGCGCGAAGACCCGAGGCCCTCGAACAGGCGCGCAAGGCCCTCGGGGATCTCGCCCGGCGGTGCAAGGTCTTCCCCTGCGACGTCGGCGACTGGAGCGAGGTGCAGGGGACGATGAAGAAGGTCGCGCGCGCGCTCGGTGATCCGTCGATCCTCGTGAACAACGCCGGGATCGCGGCCTACAGCGAGTTCGCGGCGATGTCCCCCGCGGAGATGGAACGGATGGTGCGCACGAACCTCCTCGGAGCCCTTTTCTGCGCGCGCGCCGTGCTCCCCGGAATGCGCGCCGCGAGGCGAGGCGTGATCGTGAACACCGGCTCCATCGCGGGGCTGATCCCGGTGCCCCACATGTCGGTCTACGCCGCGACGAAATGGGCCGTGACGGGGCTCTCGGAATCGCTCAACGCGGAGCTTTCCCGCGAGGGGATCCACGTGGGCGTGGTCTGCCCCTTCATCGTCGAGACGCCGCTCGTCACCCGCGAGGAGGCCCGCGGCGGCCGATCGATCCCGCACGCCTTCACGCTCAGGCCGGAGACCGTCGCCCGCGCGGTGATCGACGTCATCACGAAGGAGCGCGACCTGATCGTGCTGCCGCGCACGCTGGGGCCCGTGGCGGCGGCGCAAATATCGACGGGCCCGATGCTGCGCTGGACGCTCCGGCGGACGGCGGCCCTGTTCAGGCCCCGGCCGCCGGCCGGGCGCAAGAAGGGGCGTTGATGCGCCGCGCCGCCCGCGTCGCCGCCGTCCTTCTGCTTCTCGCGCAGGGGCTCGGGGCGTGCAAACGGGCGCTCATCCCGGACGTTCCCGGGATGGACGTGCGCATCGGGCACGAGTCGAAGCCCACGGGCCCCGTCGTGACCCCCGAGTCGATCTCCGGCGCAGCCTGCGGCCCCAATCTCCCGCCCTGCCCGGGGACGACCGCGTGCTTCGTGGTGCGCACCAAGCCGATCTGCACCACGGAGGACGCGGCCTGCGAGGCCGCGGGCTGTAAGGGCCGTCCCTGCGAGATTCTCGAATCCTTCCCCATGCAGGCCCTGTGCCGCTGACGCATGAAACCGGGAGGCGGGCACCCTTCCTCGCGGAGTGCTCGTCCTGCCCGGCACCGGCATGGTGATGAAAAGCGCCGACGTGAAGCGCGAGGCGCTCCTTGTCGGGCGAAACCGGTGAATCGGAATGATTCGTGGGATCAGGCGGCGGACGGGCGATCGCCCGCCGCGAACTTCCGGACATCGTCGGTCACGAGGCGCACGCAGAGATCGAAGATGCGGCCTCCGTGCTCGGCCCGCGCGAGCGAGGGATCGCTGCGCATCCGGCCGTCTGGAAAGGTCGCCCGGAAATCCGCCGCCGAGAGGGGCCATGCGTGCTCGGGCCGCTCGATAGGGAAGGGTCCCGGCGCGGGCTTCACCGCGCCGGGGACGAGGTGCATCGTCTGTGCGATCTCGCTCGGCGTGGCGTGCGACCCGTTCCGATCCCCGTAGAGCTCCCGCTCGAGCGCCTGGACCTCCGGGATCCGCCACCAGCTCGTCAGGCGGAAACGGCATCCCTCCAGCGCGTGATGGATCTCGCTGAAAGCCGCCTCCAGCGTCCCGATGTTCCCGCCGTGCCCGTTCACGAAGTAGAAGTGGCGGAAGCCGTGCCGGTGAAGGCTCGACACGACGTCGGAGACGACGGCGATCAGAGTGCTCGGCCGCAGCGTCACGGTCCCGGGGAACCCCATGTGATGCGTCGCCATCCCGTAGGCGAGGATCGGCGCCACGAGCACGCCGGCCTTCTCCCCGGCCGCGCGCCCGATCCCGTCGGCGGTGAGGTGATCCGTGCCGCACAGGCCGTTCGGGCCGTGCTGCTCGGTGCTCCCGATCGGGAGGATTACCGTGTCGCTCGTGGCGAGGTAGCGCTCGACGTCGGGCCAGGAAAGATGCGCGAGGAGCATGATCACACCTTGGGGTGCCGCACGATGCGCACCGGGGAAGGGGCGGGAGGTCGCGGCGGCGAGCCGGGCGGGCGCCTGGAAAGGTCAGTTGATCCGCAGGCGGCCGGCGTAGCCTTCCTCGTAGCCGTGGAAATGCTCGACGTCGGTCTCGGGCCACTTCCAGCAGTAATAGCCCTCCCCGTTGTCGAAATCGACGAGGAACACGCCCTTCACCTCGCAGCCGAGCCGGCTCACCGCCTCCACCCATTCGTTGAGCCTTCCCGAGTACTCCTGCTCCAGCAGCATCCGCTTTGGATCGCCCTCCTCGAGCGACTCGATCGTCCCCGCCAGCGCCTCGAGCGATCGGGCCGCCGGCGCCGTGATCCGGCGCAGCTCGGGCAGGAGATCCCGGGCCTCCCGCAGGGTGAAGCGTTTCCGGAGCGAAAGGCTCGTCACGACCGGTTCCTCACATCCCGCCCTTCGCGTCGATCGCCCGATCGAGAGCCTCGAGGTAGGCCGCCACGCGCCGGGCGTTCGTGCCGAAATCGCCTAGGCCCACGCGGGAGCGGCTCTCCACGTTGACCACGCTGCCTCCGCGCTCGCCCGCCGTCACCCAGACCGTCACGTCGTCCACGAAGCGCATGAACCTGGTGCGCGCCTCCGCCGTGATGAAGCCCTTCGCCGCATCCGCGTGGACGATCTTCCACCGCGGCCGGCTCGCGGCCACCTCGCGCGCGGTCGCGAAGGCCGCGGCCTGATCCGCGGCGTAGGTGCGCGTGCGCAGGGCCGGGCTCGCGTCCGGCGTGGAGCGCACCCAGTTCGTGTAGAACCCCTTCAGGATGTTCGTCGACATGCCCCTGTCCGCCCGCGCGGCGCCGGGAGCGCCAAGAAGCAGCGCCAGTCCCAGTCCCCACGCCCATGGATGAACGGCCCACTTTCCCCCGCGGCTCACCGGTCGAGGCCCTCCCGATCCGGATCGACTCCCGCGGCCTCCCGGAGGAGGAACGCGCCGACCGTGCGCAGCGCCTCCGCGGGGAGGCCGGTATGCCCCGCGTCGTACCAGAGGATCTCCTTCGGCGGCCGCGCCGCCTCGAAGAGATCCTCGGCGCACCGGCGCGGGATCAGATCATCCCGCGTGGCGTTCAGCATGAGGAGCGGCCGGGGACTGATCAGCGCCGCGTGGTACACGGGATCGATCGTCTGGGCGATCCGTTCCGCCCGATCACGGGCCCCCGGGTTCCTTGCCGGCGGGTACATCTGGAGGAAGTTGCCGCCCCCGACCACGAGCACGACCGCCTTCACGCGCTCGTCGCGGGCGCAGAAAGCGGTCCCGACGATGGCGCCCTGGCTGAAGCCGACGAAGCCGAGCCTCCCCGTGTCGAGGTCGTCCCGGGAGCAGGCGTAGTCGACCGCGCGCATGGAGTCCAGCGCCGACTGCACGGCGGCGTTGCGGTTCGTGTAGGAGGTGTAGTTGTGAAAGCGTGGATCGCGGTCATCCCGCGCGCGGTCGCCGTGGTAGGGGCTGTCGATCGCGAGGGTGGCAAAACCGGCCTCGAGGAGCATCCGCGAGGTGGCGCGCACGTAGGACGCGTCCTTGCTCCCGGTCACTCCGTGGAGGATCAACGCGACCGGCGGCCGCCCGTCGCCCCGCGGACGCGTGAGCAGCGCGGGGACACGGTGCTCGTGCATCCCCGTGAACTCGACGCGCCACCGATCGAGCCGCCCATCTGACTTGAGGAGCTTCTCCTGCGCGGCAAGCGGCAGCTTCGGATCGTGCCGGTAGAATTCTCCCCGCCAGTCCATCCCCGTGCCCCGTCTCCCGCCCCGCTCGCCCGGCCGGGAGTCATATCACGAAGTCCGCCCCGCCGCACGCGAAGGGGGTGCGGCCCCGGCCCGGCGCGGTCACCGCGCCAGGAAGGCCTCCAGCCTGGCCTTCACCCCGGGCCAGTCGTGGTCCGTCACGCTGAAGAAGACCGAATCGCGGACATACCCGTCGCGCACGACCATGTGCTTGCGCAGCGTCCCCTCGCGCAGGGCGCCCAGCCGCTCGATGGCGGCCTGCGAGCGGAGGTTGCGGGCGTCGGTCTTGAGCTGCACGCGCACCGCGCCCAGGTCCTCGAAGGCGTGGCGGAGCAGCAGGTACTTGCACTCGGTGTTCAGGGCGGTGCGCTGCCAGGGAGCGCCGATCCAGGTAGAACCGATCTCGAGCGCCCGATCCGCGGGGCGGATGTCGAGGTAGCGCGTCGAGCCGGCGACGCACCCCGGACCACGCGCGACGATCGCGAAGGGGACCTCGCGCCCCTCCGCGGCGGCCGACAGCGCCTCCGCGATCCAGCCCCGCACGTCATCCACGTCCCGGAACGGACCGCGCGGGAGGTAGCGCCATATCTCCGGATCGCCCCCGGCGGCATGAAACCCATCCGCGTGCGCCGGCGCGAGCGGCTCGAGCCGGGCGTGAGTTCCTTCCAGGATCACGGGGCGGGGGTTCATCGGCGGGGACGCAGAGCGCGCGCGGCTCAGGAGATCACGGGCAGGCGGATCGCGGACGGATCCCTCGGCGCCGCGCCCGGCACGTGGGAGACCTGCTCGTCGGCGTGGTAGGAGGAGCGCACGAGCGGCCCGCTCTCCACGTGGCCGAAGCCCATGGCGAGGCCCTCGCGCGCGAGCGCCTCGAACTCCTCGGGCGTCCAGAAACGGCGCACCGGCAAGTGCTCCGGGGACGGCCGCAGGTACTGGCCGATCGTGAGGATGTCGACGCCCGCCGCCTGGATGTGGCCCATCGTGGCGATCACCTCTTCCCGCGACTCGCCGTGACCGACCATGATGCCGGACTTGGTGAGGATGCCGGGTGCGTAGGCCTTCGCGTGGCGGAGCAGGCCCAGCGAGCGCTCGACCTTCGCGCCGCGGCGCACGATGGGGTAGAGCGACGGGACGGTCTCGACGTTGTGGTTCAGGATATCGGGGCGCGCGTCGAGCACGTGCTCGAGCGCCGGAAGGTTTCCAAGGAAATCGGGGACGAGCACCTCGATCCCGCAGCCGGGATGAATCTCGCGGAGGATCCGGATCACCTCGTGGAACGAATGCGCGCCGCCGTCCTCGAGATCGTCGCGGTTCACGCTCGTGATGACGGCGTGTCGGAGGCCCAGTCGCCTGATCGACTCGGCCACCCGGCGCGGCTCGTCGGGGTCGTAGGCCCTGGGGCGCCCCGTCGCGATCCCGCAGAAGCCACAGGACCGGGTGCAGACGTCGCCGAGCATCAGGAAGGTGGCGGTGCGCCGGCTCCAGCAGTCGAAGATGTTGGGGCACTTCGCCTCCTCACAGACGCTGTGGAGGCGGTTCTCCCCCATGAGCCGCTTCAACTCCTGATACTCTTCCGTGAAGCGGCCCCGCACCTTGATCCACGGGGGGAACTTCCGGCCGGAGGGCGTCTCGGGCATGGGGCCTCTCGCTGTGGGGATAGATCGATTGCCAGAATAGCGGATGGCCCGGAGCCCGGCAATCTCGGCGCCGCGGGCGCGGAACCCGGATCTCAGAGCCCGGTCGCGCGGGATCCCTCGTCCGTGAAATGGTCGATGGCCTGGCGGGCCACGTCGGGGAAGTCGGTCACGATCCCGTCCACGCCGAGGTCGAGCAGGCGATCCATGTCGGCCCGGTGGTTCACCGTCCACACGTGCACCTCGACACCGGCCGCGTGCGCCGCGTGGACGAAGGCCTCCGTCACGAGATCCACGTCGTGCCAGCGCTCGGGCACCTGCAGCGCGATGCCCGGGGGCTCGTACTCCTTCCAGCGGTCCCGCGCGAGCGCGTCCATGAACGCAAGCGCGTCCTCCAGCGAGTAGCCCGTGGCCCCTCGCCAGGCCGACGCGCGGATGGCGTGCATGATCTCCGGCTTCTCCGCCGCGAGATTCACGATCGGCTCGCGGCCGTGGACTTTGAGCAGCTTCACGACGTCGTCCACGATGGACGGGGCTTCCTGCTTGATCTCGATGTTGAGGGGCGCGCCGGGGAAAGTCTCGACCAGCTCGAGGAGCGTGGGGATCCGGATTCCCTGCCCGCGCCAGGGGTGGATCTTTCCGTCCGGCGACCAGCGATGGCCGGCGTCGAGCTTCGCCAGTTCGGCGAGCGTCATCCGCGCGATGGGTCCCTGCCCCTCCGTCGTGCGATCGACCGTCGGATCGTGGCAGACAACGACGGTCCCGTCGCGCGTGCCGTGGACGTCCAGCTCCAGGATGTCCGCACCCATCTCGAGCGCCATCCGGAACGATTCAATCGTGTTCTCCGGCGCGTGTCCACCGGCCCCGCGGTGCCCGATGTTCCGCGGGCGCGGGCCCTCCAGAAAACGTGTCCGGACGCCTGCCATCCCTCTCCTCCCCCCGCGTCGTCGCTCCGACCCGCACAATAGCCCGCCCGCGCGCGGGAAGCGACCGGGGAGGCCCCGCGATTGACCTCCCCGGCCCGCCGCGACTAAGGTGGTCCACCCCTTTCCGTGGAGGTGCCACCATGCGCGCCGTCGCCGCCGGTTTCGCCGCCCTGCTGCTTTTCGCCGCCGTCCCTTCCCTCGCCCAGGAGGACACCGCGTGGCGCAAGCCGCGGACGAGCCTCCGGCTCATGGTGATCGACACCGGACGCATCCCGATGCCGGACGCCTACGCCTGGAAGGGGGGCGGACCGACGAAGCGCAACTGGCCGATCCTGTGCTTCCTCGTCCGGCACCCGAAGGGCGACGTCCTCGTCGACACAGGACTCAATCCCGCCTTCGGGAACGGCAAGGAGATGGAATACGCGGGTTTGATCTATCCCGTCGCCAAGCTGATCTTCGACTTCCCCACGATGCGGCCGGGCCAGGAGGTCGGCGCGCAGCTCAAGACGCTGGGAGTCGACCCCGCCTCGCTCAAGGCGGTTGTCCTCACGCACGCCCACGTCGATCACATCGGCGGCCTCGCCACGATCCCCCCCAGCGTCCCGGTGTACGTCGGAGAGGGCGAGTTGGCGGAGTTCAAGACCTGGAACGCGGATCTCAACGGCTTCCACAAGAAGGACATCGAGACGGGCCACAAGTTCCTGACGACGCCCTGGCAGGACGCGCCCGTTCTCGGGTTCGATCGATCCTGGGACATCTTCGGAGACGGGTCGGTGGTCGTGCTCGAGGCGCCCGGGCACACGCCCGGCTCGCAGATGGTGCTCCTGAACCTCGACAACCAGCCGGTGCTGATCACGGGAGACGGGATCTACACGCATCGCAACTACGAGCTCCCCGCGCCCAAGGGCAAGATTTTCGCCCACCGCACCGACTGGAACGACGAGAAGTCGATGGCGGAGATCATGAAGATCCGCGACATCCACGAGAAGCACCCGGAGGTGCTCATCCTCGCGAGCCACGACTGGGAGCAGGTCCCGAAGCTCCGCATCGCGCCGGACTTCTATCGCTAGGATCGGGGAACCGGAAGGAAAGGAGCCGCCGTCCGTCCCGGACGGCGGCTTGCTCGTTCAGGCGGCGATCTCCGCCGACGTGCCGCGATGGCGGCGATACATCTCGAGCGTCCAGGCGAAGGCGGGATGCTCCGCGAAGGTCTCGCGCCAGCGGACGGCGGCTTCGGGAGGCGAGGGGGGGAACGGATAGGGGAACTCCGGCGGAACGACGAGTGGCGCGCAGAGCGCGGCGGCGGTGAGATCGGCCACGCTGAAGTGGTCGCCCGCGAGGTATCCCGAGGGTTGCCGCTCCGCGGCGATCCGATCGAGGGCCGCCGCCGTCCTCGCGCGGCTCCTGGCGGCGGACTCCGCGTCGATCCCCATGTCGAGCGTCATCAAGGCGCCCATGGCCGGGAAGATCGCGCGGTAGAGGTGCCGGGTCCGGTCCGAGCACCCCACGGACAGGAGACTCGATGCGTAGTCGGTGTCGGACAGGATCCCGAAGAAGACGGCCCGGCGCAGGTGCGGGCCCAGCTCCTCGTCGAACCATTCCTCCAGCTCCAGCGCGCGGCGGCGATCGGCGGGGTCCTTCGGGTACAGCGGTGGATCGGGCTTCATCCCTTCGAGCGCCTCGATGATCCGCGTCGAGTCCGGGATCGCCTTTCCATCGAGGATGAGGACGGGGACCTTCTTCTGTCCCGTGCGCAGCAGGACGACGGGCAGGTGCAAGCCGGCAAGGAGTGATCGCCGTTTGTGGGCGATTCCCTTGTAATCGAGCGCCCAACGGGCCTTCTCGTTGTAGTGCGACATGCGGAACTGCCAGAGCACCGGGTGCGCCACGCGTCCTCCGTTGGATCGGGCCGCCCCGCGACCCGGCCTGGAATATTGCTTCCAGCCGCCTTCGCTCAGGATCCCTTCTCACCGATTTCCGACAGGAGACGCCCGGCGTGATTCGCGTCGTGGCGCAATCCGATCGTCCGGAAGATTGCGAGCCCCTCGCGGAGCGGAGCAACGGCTGCGCGTTTCTCGCCGCGACGCAGCGCGAGCTCCCCCGCCCCCGCGAGCGCCCAGCCCGTCGCCGAGCGGGAGCCTATCGTCCGCGCGCCTTCCAGGGCCCGGGCGTACCGGTCCGCCGCCTCCGCGAAGCGCGCGGGTCCCTGGGCCATCATCACGTCCCCGAGCGCGATCTCGCAGAGCGCCTGCCGCAGTCGGCCTCCCGCCCGCCCGTGGCCCAGCAGCGCGATCCGCTCCGCCCGTTCCATCGCCCCCGCCGCGAGGAACGCCTGCACGAGGACGCGCGTGTTGGACGGTGAGTTTCCCGCTACCTGAATTCCCTGCTCCATCATGTCGAGATAGGGTGTCGCGTCCACGGGCTCGCCCATCTGGAGGCGCGACCGGAGCGCGAGGGCGGCGCCGGAGCGAACCGGCCCCACGTTGCCGATCTGCTCCGCCATCTCCGTGCCGAGATCCGCCCAGCGCTTCGCCTCCGCGTACTCTGCCCGATCGAAATGGATGGCCGCGATCAGACCGGCGCTCCCGCCCTGCACGGTCCGGTTGGGCGCGCGCAGCGCCATGTCATAGGCCCGAGTGACTTCCTCCCAGGCTGTCTCGCTCTCGTCGGACATGTGGAGAATCACGGCGCGCAGCCACACGCACGCGACGTAGAGATCCGAGAGCTTCTCGTCCTGACCCAGCCGCTCGAGCTCCTCCACCACCTCGTCGATCGCACGGCGTGCAAACTCGAACCGGCCGTCGATGAGATAGGAGAAAGCGAGCCCGCGCGTGATGCTCAGGGCCGGGAGCCGGAGACCCGCGCGCCGCGCCACGGCGAGCCCCTCCTCCGCGAGGGCGAGTCCCGCAACGAACTGATCCGGACCGCCCGAGCGCATGTTCAGGCCGTGGAGCGAGCAGAGCATGGCGAAGGACTCGTCGTCGCCGAGCGCGCGGGCCGTGCGAAGCCCCCACTCGGCGGCGCGCTGGGCCGACTCGGGGTTCTCCGTCCCATACAGGAACGACGTCCGGCACAGGCCGAGCACCACCTTGAGCGCGAGGCGCCGGAAGTCCTCGTCCGCGTAGGCAGGATCCTCGATCACGGAGTCCGTGATCTCCCAGGCCTCCCGGAAGAGCCGCACGGCGGCCGGGTAGGACGGGATCCTTTCGGCCTGCAGCGCGGCGAGGGCGAGCGACTCGATCGCCTTGCGGCGGTTGTCGCTTCTCGCATAGTGCCGCGCGACCAGCGCCAGGTGCTCGGGGCTCCCATCCCCCGCTTCGGTTTCGAGCAGCATCCCGATCCGTTCGTGCAGCCGGCGACGCTCGCGCAGCAATAGCCCCTCGTAGGCCACCTCCTGCGTCAGGCTCTCGCCGAAGCGGTACTCATCGCCCGAGAGGAGGTTCTTTCGGTGAACAACGCCCGCGCGCTCGATCGAATCGAGCTGCGCCGCCACGTCGATCCCCTCCCCCTCCAGCAGCCTCTCGACCTGGCCGCGTCCGAACTGGCGGCCGAGCGTGGAGGCGACCTGCACCACGCGCTTCGCGCCGGGGCCGAGCCGATCGAGCCGTGCGGCCAGCAGCTCCTGCACCGTGTCGGGTATCCGGATCTCCTCCACGGGGCGCGTGACGCGCACGCCGCCGTTCTCGCAGACGAGCGAGCCTTCCTCGAAGAGGCCGCGCGTCAGCTCCTCCACGAAGAGCGGGTTCCCCTCGGCCTTCGCGCGGATCCGGCGCTCCAGCTCCTCCGGCAATCCGGCGCAGGCGATTGCTCGGATCATCTCCGTGGCCTCGTCGTCGGAGAGGCGACCCAGATTGAGCCGCGTGAAAGCCGCCTTCACGCGCCAGTCGAGCTGGAAGTCGGGGCGGTGGCTCACGACCTTCATCACCCGCGAGGTCACGAGGTGCGCGGCCGCCATCTCCAGCATCTCGCGCGACGATTCGTCGATCCAGTGGAGATCCTCGACGATCATGACCACCGGCGCCCGGCGGCTCTCGGCCAGCACGAGCTGGGCCACCGCCTCGAAGGTCGCCCGTTTCATTTCATCCGCGGGCAGCTCCGGCAGATCGTCGACCGGGACGCTGAGGAGACGGCAAAGATAGGGGAACGCGTCGTCGAGGCCGCCGTCGATCGCCTGGAGCCCCCGCGCGATCTTCTCCACGGCGGTGTCGCGGGGATCGCCCGACTTGATGCCGAAGTGCTGGCGGAGCATGGCGGCGAAGGGGGCGTAGGGGATCGCCTGGGTGAGCGAGGAGCAGCGCCCCTCGAAGAACGTCACCGGGCGCGAATCGAGCCGCTGGCGGAACTCGTAGAGCAGCCGCGACTTGCCGCTGCCCGCCTCGCCGACGATGGCCACGATCTGGGAGAGGTTCCCCTCGAGCCGACGGAAGCAGGCCTCCAACTGCGCCAGCTCCTCGTCGCGCCCGACGAGCTGCGTGAGTCCGCGCTCCGCAGCGACCGAGATGGAGGAGGCTTCCTCGCTCATGCAGACCACTTCCCAGGCCGGGATCGGCTCGCGCTTTCCCTTCACCTGGAAGGGCCCGGCCGGTCGCGTCGTGAAGAAGCCGCGGATGAGGCGCTCCGTCGCCTCGCTCACGAGGGTCGAGCCCGGCGCGGCGAGCGCCTGCAGCCGCGACGCCAGGTTCGTCGTGTCTCCTATCGCGGTGTAGTCCATCTTGAGATCGTTGCCCACGGTGCCGACGACGACGGGCCCCGTGTGGATCCCGATCCGCGCCGAGAGCTCCAGGTCCTTCCGCGCGCGGAGCTTCTCATTCAGATCCGTCAGGCGCTCGTGGATCGCCAGGGCCGCGCGCACCGCGCGTTGCGGGGCGTCCTCGTGGGCGAGCGGCGCGCCGAAGAGCGCCATGAAGCCGTCTCCCGCGAGCTGGTTCACGATCCCCTCCACGCGGTACACCTCGGAGAGCGCCAGCTCGAGGTAGTCCTCGAGCAGCTCGTGGTACTCCTCGGGGTCGAGCCGCTCGGCGATCGCCGTGGAGCCGACGAGATCGCAGAAGAGCACGGTGACCAGCTTGCGCTCGCCCGTGACGGCGCTCTGGTTGGAGCGGATCTTCTGCGCGAGGGAGACGGGAATGTGGCGCGAGAGCACATCGCCGGGCGGTGCGGACGATGCGGGGGACAGGCCCGGCTCTTCCGCCGTGAGGCGGCGGCCGCAGTCGGGGCAGAACTTGAACTCGGGGCGAATCTCGCGGCCGCAGGCCGGGCAGGAGAGCGCGATCGGCGCGCCACAGGCATGGCAGAACGGTTTTCCCGGGAGGAGTTCTGTTTCGCAGGCGGTGCAGCGCATGAGCACCCCGGGCCGATGTCATCCGATTTCGCCCCGCGCGGAGCCGCACCGGGCTCGGAGAGTCTAGCATCCACCCCTGCGCGCCGCCCCCGGGCGATCTTCGCGGGGCGAGCCCAGGGCCCTCAACCCGGTACTCGGATTCAGCCTCCCGTCACGTCCTGCAGACGCTTCATGAAATCCGCCAGCGCGGGGCGATCGTCGAGGAGCCGCTCCGCCTCCGGCGTGGGACCCGAGCGCATCGTGGAGAACTGCCCGTAGAGGGCGAGGTCCGCGGCGCTCGGCGCGTCCGCATGGAAGAACCGGCGCCGCCCCAGCAGCGAGACGAGATCGTCGAGCCGGTGACCCAGCTCGCGAACGACGATCGCGTCAGGCAAACGCCCCAGCCCTTGCGCCCATGGCAAGCGCCCGATCTGCCGCGGCAGCACGAGGCGGGCCATCGGCCGGATAAAGCCGGAGAGCCCGGCCACAATCTGGCTCACGCTGGCCGGCGCGTTCTTCTTCGACCAGCGCAGCGCCATCACGTACCAGTAGAGAGATTCGTCCGACCAGTCCTCCAGCAGCCGCTGCGCGGCCGCGACGGCCGGATCCGCCGAGAAGAGCGGCGGATCCGGAAAGCGCTCGTCCAGGCGCGCGAGGATCAAGGTCGAATCCCAGAGCCGCTCTCCCCCGAGATCGATCACCGGTATCTTCCCGGTCTGCGGGTTCCACTTCCTGAGATCCATCGGGCTCGCCGGCGGCACCAGCCGGTAGGGAACCTTCTTGAGCGCCAGCGCGCGCGCGACCTTCTCGACGAAGGGGGACAGCCTGGTGCCATAGAGAATCGTCTCCGCCATGGGAGTCCCTCCCGCAGAAAGAGGCCGCCGCCCCGGAGGGCGGCGGCGGGCGATCTTACGAGGCCAGCCCGAACGACCGGGTTTCCTCCTCGATCAGGGCCTTGAAGGAAGCACGCGCGTGGATGGCCGCCACGTAGCGGGCGAGGTCGGGCCACCGTTTCGCATCGACCCCGACGCCGCAGTGGCGCAGGTTGACGAAGCCCGTGGCCACGCCGATGTCGCCGATGGTGAACCGGTTGCCGACGAGGAAGTCCTTCCCGCCGATCTGCCCCTCCAGGTAATCAAAGAGCCGCGGAAGCTCCTCCTGCACCACCTTCGCGATCGCGGCCTCGTCGGGTTGCTGGTTGAAGAAGATCGGCGCGATGATCTTCGGAAAGAAGATCTTCCCGACGACCGGAAGGAGCCCGCCGTCGCCGTACTCCTCGAACCAGAGCGCGCGCGCGTAATCGACGGGGTCCTTCGGGTAGAGCGCCGGCTCCGGATGGATCCGCTCGAGGTAGGCACAGATCACGGACGAGTCGGCGAGCGTCACGTTGCCGTCCCGGAAGGCGGGGATCTTTCCGAGCGGGCTGATCTTGCGGTACTCATCCGAAACGTTGAAGGGGATGACGGGTTCGTGATCGTACGAGATTCCCTTCTCCGCAAGGAACACGCGCGCCTTGCGAACGAAGGGCGATCCATCGGCGCCGTAGAGAGTCGGCATGGTGTTCTCCTGTCCTGTTGGGGGGTGAGGGCGCCGGGCGCCCGGTTCAGAAGAGCTTCCCGAAGTGGTCGAGCGTGCCGTTCCACCCCTGCGCGTGGCTGTCCCGGTCCTGGACGGTCGGGAAGAGCGCGTGGGTGAGCAGCACTTCGGTGGCGTTGCCGAGATCGCGGAACTCGACGGTCACCAGGGTCTCGCCGATGTCCATCGACTCGAGCTCCCATCGGAAGGTGTACGCCAGCCGCTCGGGCGCCGCCACCTCGCGGTACACGCCGGAAACGTGGAAGACCTCGCCGGCGGCGTTCCTCATGGCGACGCGGTAGCGGCCGTCCGCGCGCAGATCCACCTCCACGGCGGGAACCGTGTAGCCCTCGAAGGGGATCCACCAGCGCTTCATCGCCTCGGGCGACGTCCAGACCCGGAAGACGTCCTCCCGCGGGGCCGCGAAGGTCCGGCGGAGCCGGAGCGTGGTGTCGGGTTTCGCCTGCGCGTCGCCCATGTCGAGTTCTCCTTCTGCTGCGTCTCCCGCAGATAGACGTCCAGCGTGTCGAGCCGCTCCTCCCAGAACTGCCGGTACCGCGTGATCCACGCGACGGCTTCCCGCATCGGGCGCCCCACGAGACGGCAGCGCCGCACGCGCCCCGCCTTCTCGCTCGCGACGATCCCCGCGCCCTCGAGGACCGCGAGGTGCTTCGTGATCGCGGGGAGCGACATGTCGAAGGGCCCGGCGAGATCGGTCACGCTCGCCTCGCCGTGCGACAGTCGCGCGACGATGGCGCGGCGGGTCGGATCGGCCAGGGCGGTGAAGACGGCGTCCAGGGCAGTCCCGGAATACTTAACCATATGGTTTACTTTAAATCCGGCGGGCGGGGCTGTCAAGGGGAAATCCGGGGCGCTCAGGGGCGGGGGGCATCCGGAAGCGCGGCGGAGGCCTCGCCCGGGATCGGGGGCGGAAGGGCCGCCAGGGCATGCGGGGGCGAGAGCCAGCCGAGGGTGCGGAGATCCTCGAGAATCAGCGATGCCGCCAGGACGTGGCCGCGGGCGTTCCAGTGGTGATCGCTCGGGAGGTAGAGCACCTCTCCGGCGTCGGTCGCCTTGCGGAAGTTGGGGAGGAGATCGAGCACCGGGATTCCCTCGCGATGGCAGAACCCGGCCAGGCGGCGGTTCGCGGCCTCCAGGTCGAAGGTGTCGGGGCTCATCTTCTCGTCGCGCACCGCCTTGTCCCACTCGGCCCGGACCGCCTGCAGCTCGGA
>JBGPLH010000025.1:0-18339 GCA_041486365.1 Thermodesulfobacteriota bacterium
CACCCGCTCACGCGACACTTCTTCGAGATGCTGGACGCCGAGGAGGCCGCGCCGACGGGCGCGCCCGTGATGGAGGTGGCGTCGCCCGGCGCGGCGGAGGGGGCGGCAGGTCCCGCTCCCGGAACGCCCGCGGGCGAGGCGGCGGTCGACATCACGGAAGACGGGGCGGCGGTCTCGACGGACGCGGCCCTGGCCGAGGCCGCCGGGCTGGCGGAAGCCGAGGGCGAGCCGGGACGGCTCCCGGGAGGCCTGCGCGCGATCGGCGTCCTGGATTTCCTGTTGTCCTTCCTCTTCCCGCCCATCCTCGTGGGGCTGGCAGCCGCCATTGGTCTCCTGCGAGGGCGGGCCTGGGGACGGGCCCTCACGCTCTTCTGGGCGACGACGACGCTCCTCGCCATCACCCTGGGCGGCATCCGCTACGCCCAGGCACCGATTCCCGTCGACGCTCTCCGGCGGATGGCGCCGGGACTGCCGGTGGAGGAGATTCTCCTCTCGGGCGCCGTCTTCGGCGCCGCGCTCGCGGTCTACCTTCTGGTCGTCCTCGTCACGCTCGCACGGAGATCCGCGGCCGCGCGCTTCCACGGAGGCGGGTCTCTCACGGCGATATTGCTCGCCCTCCTCTTCTATGTCGCGCTGGGCGGCCTCGTCGTGACCGGCGCGCTGAAGGATCAGATCGCACGGCTCAGGCCCCACCCGGTGGCGCCGAGCACTCCGCCGAAGCCGCGGGTCAGGGCCTCGTTGCCCGCGCCGGGCCCGCTGCCCCCGACCGAGGTCACGGAGGGTCGCGCATTCACGGCAGACGGGCTCGCCAGCGTGGAGGTCGTGGCAGGCTGGAAGGTGCGGAAGATCACGGAGGGCGAGCCCGCGAAGCTCGGCGTGATGCTCGAAGGCGAGCGGAGCGTGCCGACCGGCACGATGCGCCTCATCACGGCCGACCCGGGCGACCTCGAGCGCCAGGACGAGCGCTTCGATCGGGTCGACACGAAGCGCGGTGACATCAAGGAAGTGGAAGTGGTCCGGCGTGGTGAGTTCGAAGGCCGGAAGGTCGTCACCGCGTTCCCGGTGAACGGCGGGCTCACGGGGAACCTCCTGCTCTCGCTGCACGACAGGGACCAGGCCTACCAGTTTCGCTGCGGTGCGCGCGGGCCCTTCTTCGAGGCGATCCGTCCGGAGTGCGAGCGCATGGCGGCGAGCCTCCTCGTCTCGAATCGGTCGGCCGCGCCGGCCGCGCCCACCACGGTCCAGCCGGCGGGAAGTGCGTTGGCCGTGACGACTCCGGGTTCCGCCGCGGCCTCCGGGAGTCCGGAGCCGGCCGTTGCACCGGCGCCGAGCTCCCCGCGCGCGGGCGAGTCCGCGCCTCTGGAATCTTCGCCACCGGCGCCGGCCACGACGCCTCCCGGCGTGAGCGCACCGGCAAGTCCCTGACCCGCACTCGCGAGACGACACCGCCCGGACCTGGTCTAGGGCCCGGGCGGTGTCCGTCAAGAGCGCTTGGGTAAAGGCTAAGAACAGCTTGTTTCACCCCGAGCCGGCCTTAGTCCCTGACCCCTTTACCCAAACGCCGCCTCACCCCCATGGTAGTGACCGGTCCGGGTGAGGTTTAGGGTCGCAACCTTTCACAGGAGGTGTCGTCTCGCGCTTCGTGCATGTCGAGGGCGGATAGCAGGAAGACATAGCAAGAGGCGTGCCGCCATCCGTTGCGGGCGACTCGGGGGAAAAGACGCGTCGAATCGCGATTTGCCCCGGGCGCGGGGCCCCCGCTGGGCCCGCCCGTCGGTCCCGCCCGTCATTCGCGCCGTCCACCGTACCCGACACCGCCCCAGGTGCCGTGCAGGGCCGCACTTGATGCGCCGCGGCCGAACGCCTACTGTTCCCCCCGTCCGCGCTTCCCCCGGAACCTCCATGTCCCGGCTGGTCCTCGCTTCCCGGTCGCCGCGCCGAAAGGCGTTGCTCGAGCGGCTCGGCCTCGTCCTCGAGATCGCGCCGGCCGAGGTCGATGAGTCGCGCCGTCCCGGCGAGGCGCCGCGCCGGCACGTGCGGAGGCTCGCGGCCGAGAAGGCGCGCAAGGTGGCGAAGTCCCTGGTGGGGGAAGGCCCGGCCTTCGTGCTAGGCGCGGACACGGAGGTCGTCCTGGACGGAGAAGCGCTCGGCAAGCCCGCGGATCTGGAGGACGCGCGCCGAATGCTCCGTCTCCTCTCGGGCCGCCGCCACGAGGTGATCACGGGGTACGCCATCCTGCCGGTTCCTTGGCCGGTGCCGCGGCCGGCGCCGCGGCCGTCCCCAGGTGCGCGCGTCACGTCGGGCGTCGTCTCGACGCAGGTCGAGATCAAGACGCTGGACGAGGACGAGATCGACGCCTACCTCGCGACGGGCGAGCCGATGCACAAGGCGGGCGCCTATGCGATCCAGGGGGTGGGCGCGTTCCTCGTGCGGCGCATTCGCGGATCGCATTCGAACGTGATCGGGCTTCCGGTGTGCGAGGTGGTGGAGGCGCTGCGCGCGCTGGGCGCCGTTGCTTCGCCGATCGGGCCGAGCGCGCGGCCGGACGAGCAGTGAGCGGGGACGCCTCGATCGCGGCAAACGCGCGCGGCGTGCTCGATCGCGCGGTCGCCGCCGCGCGGCGGGCGGCGCGGGACCCCGCGGAGGTGCGGCTCGTCGCCGTCACCAAGGCCGTGCCGGCCGAGCGCATCCTCGAGGCGATCGACGCGGGGCTCCGCGTCTTCGGCGAGAACTACGTGCAGGAGGCGGCGCGGAAGATCGCCGCGGTGAGAGCGAACGCTCCCGCGCGAGCGGGCGAGGTCGCCTGGCACTTCATCGGCAAGCTCCAGCGCAACAAGGCCCGCCACGCGGTGGGCGCCTTCGAGGTGATCCACTCGGTCGACTCGCTCGGGCTCGCCCGTGAGATCGACAGGCGGGCGCAGGCGGGCGGGCTCACCCAGCGGATTCTCCTCGAGGTGAACCTCGGCCGGGAGACGACGAAGGCGGGCTTCACGCCCGAGGGAGCGCTCGCGGAAGCGGGCGCCATCGAGTCGCTCGCGAGCCTGCGGCTGCTCGGCCTCATGACCGTGCCTCCCGCGGCGGAGGATCCGGAGGAGAGCCGACCGCACTTCCGGACCCTGCGGGAGCTGCGCGACGAGATCCGCCGCCGGGGGCTTGCCGGAGAGGGGTTTCGCGATCTCTCGATGGGCATGACGCACGACTTCGAGGTGGCGATCGAGGAAGGCGCCACGTGGATCCGGGTCGGCACCGCAATCTTCGGAGAACGGCCGAAGGAGTGACGGAGACGGGGATATCGGGAGGGCGAAGCTCCTGCTGAGCCCACCACCCGGCACACAGGGCTCGGCTGGAGCCTCGCCCTCCCGAACCCTGCCATCCATCCGCCTGGCGGAACAAGAACGCGGACAGGGAGACCGGCATGGAAGACTACCGCATCGGCTTCGTCGGGGGCGGCAACATGGCCGAGGCGCTGATCCGCGGCCTCCTTCAGGCGAACGTGATGCCCGCGGGGACGATCGTCGCGTCCGACGTCTCGGCCGAGCGCCGCTCCCACCTCGCCTCCACCTACGGGATCCGCGCCACCGAGAACAACCGCCAGGTGGCGGAGCTCGCGCCCATCGTCGTTCTCGCCGTGAAGCCGCAGGGGATGCGGGCGATCGTCTCGGAGCTGGCCGGCGTCCCGGCGGGGAAGCTCTTCATCTCGATCGCCGCCGGCGTGAAGCTCTCCCAGCTCTCCGAGTGGCTCGGAGATGCGCGCCCGATCGTGCGGGTGATGCCCAACACGCCGGCGCTCGTGCTGGCCGGAATGAGCGTGCTCTGCCCCAACGCGGCCTGCGCCAAGGCCGACGTCGAGACGGCCCGGAGGATCTTCGCGGCCGTGGGGGACGCGGTCGTGCTCGAGCGCGAGGAACTGCTGGACGCGGTCACCGGCCTCTCCGGCTGCGGCCCGGGCTATGTCTTCGTGATCCTCGACGCGCTCACGGAAGGCGCGGTGAAGCTCGGCCTTCCTCGCGACCTCGCGCGACGGCTCTCCGTGCAGACGGTCCTGGGCGCGGCGAAGCTCGCGGCCGAGACCGGGCGGCACCCGGCCGAGCTGCGCGACATGGTCGCCTCCCCCGGCGGCGCGACGCTTGCGGGCCTGGAGTGCCTCGAGCGCGGGAACCTGCGGGCGACCCTCATGGCCGCCGTGGAGGCCGCCACGCGGCGGTCCCGGGAGCTTTCTTCCTGATGTTCCTCCTGGCCAATCTCCTGATCGCGGTCGCCACGGTGCTCGACGCGGCCCTGCAGATCTACCTCTGGATGGTGATCATCCGGGCGCTGCTTTCCTGGGTGAATCCGGACCCCCGCAACCCGATCGTCCGGTTCCTGAACGCGGCCACCGACCCGGTCCTCTGGCGGATCCGGCGCTGGCTCGGGCCCCGGATCCTCACGGCCATGGGGGGCCTGGATCTCTCGCCCATCGTCGTGATCCTGGCCATCTATTTCCTGCGGGCCTTCCTGGTGCAGTCCCTCCGGGATCTCGCCCTCCGGCTGGGATGATTCAACTTTCCCCCCCTGGCGCCGATACGTCTCGCGATGCCCGCGTACGGGCCGTCAGCAGATCCGCCCGGCCGTGACCCACGCGCATCGCACTCCATCCCATCGACGTATCCGGAAACCGGCAAGAGGGCGCTTTTGCGCTCGGGGGAAAAGACAAGAGATGAAGCTCACGCCACTGGACGTGAAGAGCCAGACGTTCTCCACGCGCTGGAAGGGGCTAGACCCCGCCGAAGTCCAGGCGTTCCTCGAGGTGGTCACGAGCGACCTCGAGGAGATCACCGCCGAGAACAACACGCTGAAGGACGAGATGAAGCGCCTGCGGAGCGACCTCGACGGTCATATGGATCGCGAGAAGACGCTGCGCGAGACCATGGTCACGGCCCAGCGCCTGGCGGAGGAGATCCAGCAGCACGCCGAGGAGAAGGCGAAGCTCCTCGGCGGCGAGGCGGAGGTCCGGGCGGAGAAGATCCTCGATGCCGCCCACCGCCGGGCCGCGAAAATCTCTGAAGACATCTCGGAGTTGAAGCGTCAGCGAATGAGCCTGGAGGCGGCCATCCGCGCCACCATCCAAAGCCACCTCTCGATGCTCGACGGACTGCGAGAGGAAAACAAGGATCAGGACGAGCTGGATGAAAAGCTCAAATTCCTCCTCCGGAAAAACAACTAGAGCGAGAACGATGAACCAAACGCATCACCCGAGCGCCGCCCGGAAGGTCGAGGCGCATCCGAAACCCGCCCCCTCCAGAGCCCAGAAGCTGAAGATCGATCCGGTCGATGACGGCATCGCCTTCGAGGTGCACGTCGTCCCGCGCTCGGCGCGCAACGAGATCGACGGCATCCACGGCGATCGGTTACGCGTGCGCGTGAACGTCCCGCCCGTGGAAGGCGCCGCCAACCACGCCGTCTGCACGCTACTCGCCAAGATTTTCGGCGTCGCCCCCAGCCAGGTCTCGATCATCCGCGGCCTGGTGAGCCGGATGAAGCGGATCCATGTAGCGGGGATCGAGGAAGCGAGGGCGAGGGAGACGTTGGCGGTGTAGGGCGCGGATTTTCGATGTAGATGTAGATGAGCGAAGGGGAGCCGGGGGCTCCCCTTCTCGTCTTTGATCCCTGGCCCAGCGAAGCGCCTCCACCGCCGTGATCGATGGGAAGGCCATGGCGCGGCGAAGGCCGGTGATCCCAGCGCCGCTTCAGGGATCGAAGGGGCCGACGGAGAGGCCGGTGTTGAGGATCGACACTCCGCCGCCGACAAATGTCCCGAGCATCAGGTTGGCGTCGGTAGCATCCGACAGACAGTCGTTGTTCAGGTCGCCCTTCACGTTGCACTGATACGCCGGGAAGCACCCGAGCGCGCCGTTGCTGTCGGCGCAGAAAACCTGGCCCGCGGGGCAAGAGCCGCTTCCGAGGAGATTCGCTTTGCAAAAATCCGTGGGGTCGTCGGGGCAGGGATCGATCCGGTCCTCAACGCCGTCGCCGTCGAAATCGATCCGCTGGGTGGTGTAGGCGAATATCATGCTATCCACGGTCGCGTTCGCGAGCGGCCACGTGAGGCCGGGCGGGAGTTTCGAGGTTACGGTCAACATAATCAGGTTGCTCGCGTTTACGTTCTGTCCAATCGCCGCCGGGACGATGACGTTCTGGATGTAGCAGCCGGGCGGGTTGCAGCGGCCCGGATTCGCGAAATTGGCCATCTGGTTCATGTCGACGGAATACGTGCGGAAGATGACTTTCTGATCGGGTACGACGAAGTTGCCGCTTCCCGGCTGCAGGCCGTCCACACAATGATCCACGGTGAGACTCTGGTACGTGACACCGTTGCCGCAGACGCTGCTCGAGCCCGGACCCGCCCCGCCCGCGGCCAGGCTCACCTGCGCGTGACCGAAGGGAGCCAACCACTGGGTCATCCACAGGCTCACGCTCACGGGCTGCACCGCGGCGGACGCGCCCGTGTTGCGCAGCGCCTCCGCGACGTTCTCGTCCCGCCCCCGGCCCATCGGGGGGCAGTCGTTGCAGGTATACGGGCACTCGGCCAGAACGAAGCTCCCCGAAAGAAACGCGATCCCCTTCTGCGCCGCCGAGGTGCCGAAAGCCGGTGTGTGAATCACCAGATAGCTGTACTCGCCCGTGCCGTCCTGGTTTCCCGCCGGATGCCCGCCGTGACCCGCCCCGGGGACGACCGCGCTGTTGCATGCGATGGTCTTCCGGTTGCATTCGGCGCCGCCCCCCGCGTTGCTGGGGCCTTCTGCCGCCCCCGGCGCTAGCAGGAACCCCGGGGGCGTTCCCAAGGCGCACGGAAAGCTGGGGGCCAGCTCGCAGAGGTTTATCGTCGTGCCGGTCTGCGCGAGAATCCTGCCCAGCAGAACTTCGTCCGCATCGAAGAGGTTCGGCGAGCTGGCCTGGTTCGGCCACCTGAGCGCTACTGAAGACCCTTCCACGAGGGTCCAGGTGTAGGTCTTCGGGTTCGCGCAGGGAGCCTGCTGGCCGCGGGCTTCCCCTGCCGCCAGCGTGCCGAGAAGCGCCGCAGCGAGCATGGCCGCAAGCGCTTCCCCGAAAGTCCCATGTCTTATCGCAACGATGGAATCCACGGCGTGACCCCTCTTCGCGCGCTCACCCCTTTTTCAGATTCCGCCGCTCCCCCCTGATTGTCAAACGCATTCCTCGACAAGCCGAAAGCCCCTTTACACCCTCCCCTTCCCCTCACTATATTCGCCCTTCGGCCGCCCCTTCCCGCCGAACCGGTCCCTGAAAAATCGAGCCCGAGGCCACTCATGATCGACACACCGCCCGGCTCCGCCGTCGTGATCGACGGGAAGGCCATCGCCCGCGCCATCCGCGAGCGGGTGGCGGCCGACACGGCGCGGCTCATCCGCGACAAGGGGATCACCCCCTGCCTCGCCGTCGTTCTCGTGGGAGAGGACCCTGCCAGCCGGATCTATGTCTCCAATAAAGGAAAGGCCGCCGCCGAGGCCGGGATCGCCACGCGCGATCATCGGCTCCCGGCCGAGACGACCCAGGCCGATCTCCTCGCGCTGGTCCGCGCGCTCAACGACGACCCGCTCGTCCACGGCATCCTCGTGCAACTGCCGCTTCCGAACCCGATCGATGCCCGCGCGATCCTGGAGAGCGTGTCGCCCGACAAGGACGTGGACGGCTTCCACCCGGTGAACGTCGGCCTCCTGCACATGGGCCGCGCGCGCTTCGTCCCCTGCACGCCCAAGGGCGTGATCGAGATGCTGCGCTTCCATAAGATCGCTCTCTCGGGGAAGCGCGCCGTCGTCGTGGGCCGCTCGAACATCGTCGGGCGTCCCGTCGCGTCGCTGCTCGAGCAGGAGAACGCCACGGTCACGATCTGCCACTCGCGCACGGCCGATCTGCCCGGCGAGGTGCGGGGCGCCGACATCGTCATCGCCGCAATCGGCAAGCCGGAGTTCATCCGCGGAGACTGGATCAAGCCCGGGGCGGTGGTAATCGACGTCGGGATCAACCGCGGGCCCGACGGCAGGCTCGTGGGTGACGTCGCCTACGCGGAGGCACTCCCGCGCGCCGGGCACATCACGCCGGTCCCCGGCGGCGTCGGGCCGATGACCATCGCGATGCTCCTCTCCAACACGGTCGAGGCGGCCGGGCGGGCCTCTTCCGGAGGTGCCGCGCCCGGCGGTTCCTCACCGGCGGGTCGCTCGTCGGAAGGCGCGGCCCGACGATGAACATGACATCTCCCCGCCGCACCCCGCTCTACGACCGCCACGTCGCCCTCGGCGGCCGCATGGTCGACTTCGCCGGCTGGGAGATGCCCGTTCAGTACAAGGGGATCATCGCCGAGCACCTTGCCTGCCGGGCCGCCGCGGCGATCTTCGACGTGAGCCACATGGGCGAGGTGAAGATCCGCGGGCGCGACGCGCTGGCGAGCGTGCAGCGGATCGCCACGAACGACGCCTCGAAGCTCGTGGACGGCCGCGTGCAGTACGCCGCCATGTGCAGACCGACCGGCGGTGTCGTGGACGACATCACCGTCTACCGGCGCGGGCCCGAGGACTACTGCTTCGTGGTCAACGCGAGCAACGCGGACAAGGACGTCGCCTGGATCCGCGAGCACGCGACCGGCGATACGCGCGTGGAGGACGTGAGCGCCGCGACCGCGCTCATCGCGGTGCAGGGCCCGAGGGCCCCCGCGATCGTCCAGAGCGTGGCCGACCGCGAGATCCTCGATCTCCCGCGCTACTGGTTCCGCGAAGGGGCGGTGAAGACGCCCGCGGGAACCATCGCGGCCACCTTCTCGCGGACCGGCTACACGGGCGAGGACGGATTCGAAGTCGCCTGCCCCTGGGAGCGCGCCGGAGAGGTCTGGGACCGCCTGATGGAAGCCGGATCCGCTGACGGGATCGTGCCGGCGGGGCTCGGCGCCCGGGACACGCTGCGCCTGGAGGCAAAGATGTGCCTGTACGGACACGAGCTTTCGGAGGAGACGACGCCGCTCGAGGCGGGGATCGGCTGGGCCGTCGCGCTCGACAGCCCCGCGAAGGGGGACTTCATCGGGCGCGAGGCGCTTCGCCGCCAGAAGGCCGAGGGTCTCTCGCGCCGGCTCGTCGGCTTCGAGGTCACCGGGGCGGGCATCGCGCGACAGGGCTACCCGATCCTCGTCGGCGGGAAACCCGCCGGGGTCGTGACCAGCGGCACGAAGTCGCCCACCCTGGGCAAGCCGATCGGCCTGGGCTACGTTCCGGCTGGCAGCGCGAAGCCTGGGACGCTCATCGAAATCGAGATCCGGGGCAAGGCCGTCGCGGCCGTGATCGTGCCCACGCCGTTTTACAAACCCGCCAGGCCGGCTTGAACCTTCCGCCGCGCGCCGGTCCGTGATAGAAGCGTAGGTCGCTCCGCCCGGGTCGAGACATGCCGGACCCGGGCGGGGAACATCCCGTCGAAGACCCCCCGGGGCGCAACGCACCCCCACGCCCCGCATTGAAGAAGGAGGCCCCCGCGTGGAGTACCCCGATGATCTCAAGTACACGAAGGAGCACGAGTGGGCGCGCATGTCCGACGGCCGCATCACCGTGGGCATCACGGACTACGCGCAGGACGCCCTGGGCGAGGTGGTGTTCCTCGAGCTTCCGGAGGTCGACACCGAGGTCTCGAAGGAGGACACCTTCGGCGTGATCGAGTCGGTGAAGGCGGCGAACGACCTCTTCGCGCCCGTGAGCGGGCGTGTCGCGGAGGTGAACAGCACGGTCGTCGATTCGCCGGAGATGGTGAACACCGACCCCTACGGCGAGGGATGGCTCATCGCGGTCGAGCCCTCGGATCTCGCGGAGCTCGACGAGCTGATGACCGCCAAGGAGTACGCCGAGTACGTCCGTTCCCAGAAGGAATAGGCCCCGGATGCCCCACCGCTATCTCCCGCACACGCCCGACGACCTGCGCAGGATGCTCGCGGCGGTCCATGCGTCAGACATCGACGCCCTCTTCGAGGCGATCCCCGAGGACCTGCGGCGCCGCGCGCACCTCGACCTTCCCGACGGGATGGGCGAGCACGCGCTGAAGGCGCATCTCCAGGATCTCGCCTCCGCCGTGCGGGTGCCCGAGCCCGAGGGAATGTTCCTCGGCGGCGGCGCATACAATCATTTTCAGCCGGGGGTCGTTGACTTCGTCATCTCGCGCTCGGAGTTCTACACCTCCTACACGCCCTACCAGCCCGAGGTCAGCCAGGGCACGCTCCAGGCGATCTTCGAGTACCAGACGCTCATCTGCCAGCTCACGGGGATGGAAGTCTCCAACGCCAGTCTCTACGACGGAGCATCGGGCCTCGCCGAGGCGCTGCTCCTCGCGCGGCGCGTGAAGAAGCGCCCGAAGATGCTCCTCGCCCGATCGATCCACCCCGACTACCGCGCGGTGGCGCGTACGTACCTGTCGGGAAGCGACGCCGAGATCGTCGAGGTCCCCTTCACGAAAGCCGGCACGATCGATCGCGCGGCACTCGAGAAGGCGCTCGACACGGGCGTGGCCGCCGTCGCGGTGCAGAGCCCGAACGTCTTCGGCTGCGTGGAGGACCTGCGGGCGATCGGGGAGATGGCTCACCAGGCAGGCGCGCTGCTCGTCGCCGCGTGCACCGAGCCCATCTCCTACGGCGTGCTGCGCGACCCGGGGACACTCGGCGCGGACGTGGCGCTGGGCGACGGGCAGAGCCTCGGGCTCCCGCCCTCCTACGGCGGCCCCTGGTTCGGTTTCTTCGCGACGCGGCAGGCCTTCGTGCGGCAGCTCCCGGGACGGCTCGTGGGCCAGTCGCACGACGCGAACGGGCGGCGCGGCTACGTGCTCACGCTCGCCACCCGCGAGCAGCACATCCGCCGCGAGAAGGCGACGTCCAACATCTGCACGAACCAGTCGCTCTGCGCGCTGGCCGGCGCGGCGTTCCTCGCCACGCTCGGAAAGACCGGCTTCGCGGAGCTCGCGCGCCAGAACCTCGCCAAGGCCGAATACGCCAAGCGGGTGATCCGTGACGAGGCGGGGCTCGCGTTCCCCTTCTCCGCGCCGACCTTCAACGAGTTCGTGGTCGAGGTGAAGGATGATCCGGAGCGCGTGCTGGGGCGCCTCCGGGAAGAGGGCCTGCTCGGAGGGATCCCGCTGGGGCCGTGGTACCCGGAGCTCGAGCGCGCCATCCTGGTTTGCGTGACGGAGATGAACCCAAAATCGGCGATCGATCGACTCGCGCGGGGGCTCAAGGCATGAACGTGAAGCCCGGCGCCACGCAACCGCTCGAGCCGCTGCTCTTCGAGAAGGGATCTCCGGGACGGGTGGGCTGGTCGCTACCGCCTGCGGACGTGCCGGACGTCGATCCGGATGCCATCTTCGGGAAGGGCGCCGCGCGGGGTCCGGTCGAAGGGCTGCCCGAGCTTTCGGAAGTGGACGTCGTGCGGCATTACACGCGGCTCTCACGGCTCAACTACGGCGTCGACGTCGGCATGTACCCGCTCGGGTCCTGCACGATGAAGTACAACCCGAAGCTCAACGAGTGGGCCGCGCGAATTCCGGCCTTCGCGCGATCGCACCCGCTCCAGCCCCCGGAAATCTCCCAGGGGCTCCTCGCCCTCATGCACGCGCTCGAACGGATCCTCTGCGAGGTGAGCGGCATGGCACGCGTGACGCTGCAACCCGCCGCCGGGGCGCAGGGTGAGCTGGCGGGCATGCTGATCGTCCGGGCCCATCACAAGGCGCACGGCAACCCGCGGCACAAGGTGCTCGTGCCGGACACGGCCCACGGGACGAACCCGGCCTCCTGCGCGCTCTGCGACTACGAGGTGGTGACGATCAAGAGCGGGCCCACGGGGCTGCTCGAGCCCGCGGCGGTGGCGGCCCACATGGACGAGGACGTCGCCGCCCTCATGCTCACCAATCCGAACACCTGCGGCCTGTTCGAGACGCATATCCGCGAGATCGCGGATATCGTCCACGCCAAGGGCGGGCTCGTGTACTACGACGGCGCGAACCTGAACGCGCTCATGGGCGTGGCCAAGCCCGGACACATGGGCGTGGACGTCATGCACTTCAACCTGCACAAGACCTTCTCCACGCCCCACGGCGGCGGCGGGCCGGGCTCCGGGCCCGTCGGTGTCGTCGAGCCGCTGGCGCGCTACCTCCCCACGCCGATCGTGAACCTCCGCGACGGCCAGTACGTCCTCGACGACGTGCCGGAATCGATCGGGAAGATGAAATCCTTCCACGGCCACGTCGGCATGCACATCCGCGCCTACGCCTATGCGCTCGCGCTGGGCGGCAAGGGCCTCGCACAATCCAGCCGTTACGCCGTGCTCAACGCGAACTACGTGCTCGAACGGCTGCGCGGGGCCTACCACGTCCCCTACGCCGGACGCGTGATGCACGAGTGCATCGTGACGGACAAGCGGCAAAACGATCACGGGGTGAAGACGCTCGACATCGCCAAGCGCCTGATGGACTACGGCTACCATCCGCCGACCGTGTACTTCCCGCTCGTCGTGCCGGGCGCGCTCATGATCGAGCCGACGGAGAGCGAGAGCCTGGAGACGCTCGACGCGTTCGTGGACGCGATGCTCGCCATCGCCCGGGAGGCGGAGGAGGACCCGGAGCTGGTCACCGGCGCTCCGCACACGACGCCCGTCGCGCGGCTGGACGAGGTGGAGGCGGCGCGAAAGCCCATCCTCAGGTGGACTCCGGCCTGAGGGCGGGATCGTTATAAATGGAAGCGCCCCGGTCCCCTGGCCGGGGCGTTCGCGTTGGCCTGAAGGCGCGACGAACGGATACGACCTGGGAGGGCGAGGCTCCTGCCGAGCCGCCCGAAGGGCGGCGTTCCCACGGTGTCGGCGCGAAGCGCCCTTCCGCCTGGGAGGGCGAGGCTCCTGCCGAGCCTACGTCGCAGTAGGCTCGCGAGGACGCTCGCCCTCCCACAAGCCCGGCAGACCGGTGTGGGTAGGCAAGGTCAATAGATGATCTCGAACCCGAACTGAAGCGTGTGGCGGGAGGTGAGGAGCCTCCGGGGAGGGGGGTCGAAGGGGAACACGCGGCGCGCGGCCTCGAGCGCGTCGCGGTCCAGCGCCGAATAGCCGCTCGTCCGGACCACGCGCGCGTCGTGAAGGGATCCGTCGGCGTTCACTTCGAGCGAGAGGATCGTGCGCGGGCGGCTCGGGAGACTCTCCGGGAAAGAAAGACCCAGCGTCACGTTGCTCGGCTGGAAGACCACGCCGAAGGACGTCTTGAAATCGAGGAAGTACTGCGACTCCTCGAAGGCGCGGGTGTTGAGGCGCGTGGCGGGCCCGCGCAACACGTCGTCGAGCGGCTCGTTCACGCCGCCGTTTCCCCGCCGCGCTTCCGCCGCCACCCGCGTGCGCAGCCTTGTGATCTCCCGATCGCGCAGCTTCTCCTGCAGCCGCTGTGCCAGTTGCTTGTTCCGGAGCGCGTCGATCTCGGACTGAATCTGCTCCACCTCCGCCTGAAACCGCGCCTGCTCGGCGGTGGCCTGGGGGCGTGCCTGCGCCGCCGGCGGCGACGGAGCGCCGGGCGTGCCCAGGTTCACGGTTTCCCGCTCGACCCGGCTCCCCTGCTTCGCCAGGAGCTTCGCGTCCGGGTTCTCCTGCGGCACCGGTGGTGGGGGAGCATCCACCACGCGGCCCGTCTGCGGCGCCGCCACGCGCTGGGGGAGCGCGACCAGCTCGATCACGCGGGGAATGTCGGCCGGGCCGGGGAATCCCCGGAGCATCGGCACGACGGCGACGACCAGCGCATGGAGGAGAAACGAGAAGAGGATGAACGGAAGGATCGAGGGCGAGGGACGATCGGCGAGCGTCATGTCCATCCCTCCCTTCATTTCATTCGCCACCGACGATGAAGGTGAACTCGAGCGTGAGGCTGTTCCGCGTGAGCCGATCGGGCACCGGCGGGAAGGGATATCCCAGCCGAACGGCTTTGAGTGCTTCCTGATCGAGGAAGTTGCTGCCGGAGCTGCGCGTGATGCGCGGCTCCCCGCCTTGGCCGCCGTCCTTGGCGATCGTGAATTTGATCTTGGTGGTGCCCGCGCCCGTCCTCGACGCCGCCTCGCCGATCGCGGTCTGGGCGCTCTGACTGATCCCGCTCGTGCTTCCGAAATTCGCCGCCGTCTGATCGTACATGTCCTTCGCCGCCCGGATGAGCCGGATCGGATCCCAGTTGAGCGCGATGCGCCGCTTCACCGCAAGCCAGTAGCCCGCGTTCTCGTCCTTGAGCGTGTCCATCGACATCGTCGCGTCGGTGGGCACGAGGTCGGGGTTGTAGGGATTGTTCTGCCCGCCGGCGCGCCCGCGCTCGAGCTGCGCGATGCGCTCCTCCGTGGGAAGAAGGTCGCGCAGACCGGAGCCCACCCCCGGGAGCCCCGGGCGTCCCGCGCCGGGGACCGCCGCCACGCGGGGCTTCGCCCGGCGCTGGAACACGCCGTCCTCCACGATCGGTTTGGAGACCTCGTCGCCCCGTTCTCCGGCGACGCCCGGCATGGTAGCGGACCCATCGCCTCCAGCCCCGGCCCGGCCTCCAGCTTCCATCCGCGCCTGCGCCTTCTGGGCCTCCTGGGCCTCCTGGGCCTCGGCGGCGCGCTCCTTCGTCTCGCGGAGGGTGGGCTTCGCTAGCGCGTCGGCCGATTTCCGGGACGTGGGCAGCCCCCGTGTATCAATGGGTAGATCGCGTGCCCGCGCGGGTCGCGGGACGCGCTGGTTGTAGAGGGAGCGGAACCTCTGGTCGCGCGGCGCCTGCTCGACGGCGGGCCTGGGGATCTCGACGACATCGCCCGGCGGCTGCTCGGGCGGCAGAGGCTCCTCGGCGACGGGGATGGGCTCGGCCTTCGCCTTCTCCGGTCTGGCTTGCGGCGGAGGGGGGATCGGCGCGGGCGCCGGAATCCTGACCGGAACCCGCGTGGCCGCCATCCGCCCGCGAGGGATTTCCACCAGCTCGATGGGCGCGGGCATCGAGGGGAGGCTCAGCTTCGAGAGCAGGGGGGAGAGGTAGAACAGGAACAAGAGGGCGTGCAGGGCGATGGAGATCGCCATGAAGAGTTGAAGGTGGTCATCGCGATCGGTCATCTCCCCGCTCCCCAAACGGGCAGATTATACTCAGAAAGCACAAGCGGGGCTCTTTCGAGCCCCGCTTGCTTCGAGCGCAGAAGCCGCCGTTCTCCTGCTGCTCGCAACCGGTCTCCCTCCATCCGGAAGAAAACCGGCATTGCCTTCCGGCCACTGGGGGTCGGGCCGGGGGCACACTTCCTATGACCTGAGTGCAATGACCTGCGAGTGAGACCCCCAATCGTTCGGTCGTGACCGGCCGGCTCTCCAGGCGCCGGTCCGGCTTCATTCAGGAGGCTGGACCCGGGAGTCGCGCTCTCCGCCGTTTTGCGCGATCCGAAATCGGCACGACCGTCCTTCCGTTCCCCGATGCCTTTAGAGGGCTCCGGGGGTCGGTCGGTCGTCGCGGGGGCCCGCCACACTTCTAGATCAGGCTCTCACCTGATCTCACTGGGGCCTGGCCAGCCGTCGGGTCCAACGCTCCTGGGCCCTGGATAGAGCAAGTGTCGTGCCAGTATCCGGAGGGGGATCCGGGAGAGGATCGCCACGGGAAAAACGCAGGTGGCGCCCGGGATTCCGGTCCGAGGCCCGGATCGGGGAATCCGGCGGAGTTTGGTGATTGTTACGCTCCCGCTGACGCCTTTGGATGCGCTTTGACCCGATTTGCGGCGTGGTTGCGCCAAAGCCCGATGTGGGGCGGGGGATAACAGGCTTCGAGAAAATGACAGGGCGTGCAATTCCCGGGCGGGCGCGGCGCCCGCGCAAAAAACAACGCGCCCGTAGGGCGCGCGCGAAAATCCTTCGCTGGTTGGGAGGGCGAGGCCGGTATGATCTGGGAGGGCGAGGCCGGTATGATCCGGGAGGGCGAGGCCGGTATGATCTGGGAGGGCGAGGCTCCTGCCGAGCCGGATCCGAAGGTCACGCTCTCCGGAGCACCCCCCGCGTCACCTCGACGACGTGATCCACGGTGAAACCGAAATTCTCCATGAGGGCCTCGAAGGGCGCGGATGCTCCGAAGCGGTGCATCCCGACCATCGCGCCGTCGCTTCCCACCCAGCGCTCCCACCCCATCGGCACGGCGGCCTCGACGGCGACCCGCTTCGTCACCGACGGGGGAAGGACGGACTCCCGGTACGCCGCGTCCTGCGCCTCGAACCACTCCCAGCAGGGGAAGCTCACCACGCGCGCGCGCACCCCGTCCGCCGCAAGGCGCGCCCGCGCCTGGAGTGCCAAGGACACTTCCGAGCCGGAAGCCAGGAGGATCACGTCGATCGGCTTCGCGTCGGCGATCACGTAGGCCCCGCGCGCCACGCCCTCGCGCGCCAGCGTCTGGCTTCCCTCGATCACGGGCAGTTTCTGCCGGGTGAGCGCCAGCGCCACCGGACCGTCCCCGCGGCCGAGGGCCTCGCGCCAGGCCGCCGACGTCTCGTTGGCGTCGGCGGGGCGAACCACGGCAAGACCGGGGATCGCCCGAAGCGCCGCCAGATGCTCGATGGGCTGGTGCGTCGGGCCGTCCTCGCCCAGGCCGATGCTGTCGTGCGTGAAGACATAGATGACGCGGAGCTTCTGGATCGCCGCGAGCCGGATCGAGGGGCGCATGTAGTCGGAGAAGACCAGGAACGTCGCGCCGTAGGGGATCACGCCGCCGTGGGCCGCCATGCCGTTCAGCGCGGCCCCCATGGCGTGTTCACGGATCCCGAAGTGGAAGTTCCGTCCCTCGGGATGATCGACCGAGAAGCTCGCTTCCCCTTCGATCAGCGTATCGGTCGAGGGTGCCAGATCCGCGGAGCCGCCGATGAGCGCCGGCACCCTCCGCGCGATGGCGTTCAGCGCCCGGCCCGACGCCGTCCGCGTCGCGATGGCCTTGGCGTCAGCAGCGTACACGGGCAGATCGGCGTCCCATCCCGCCGGCAGCTCGCCGCGAAGCGCCTGATCCAGCGCCGCCGCAAGATCCGGGTGGGCCTTGCGGTAGGACTCGATCCGCTCGTGCCAGGCCTTCTCCTCCGCCGCGCCGCGGGGCACCGATTCGCGGAACGTCGCGAGCGCCTCCCCGGGGATCAGGAACGCGGGTGCCTCGGGCCAGCCGAGGTTGCGCTTGGTGAGGCGCACTTCCTCCTCGCCCAGCGGAGAGCCGTGAGCCTCGGCGCTGTCCTGCTTGTGCGGGCTGCCGTAGCCGATGTGCGTGCGCACGATGACGAGGGTCGGTCGCGAGGTCTCCGCCCGGGCCGCCTTCATTGCCGAATCGATCGCCGCGAGATCGGTGTTCCCGTCCTCGACGCGGAGCACGCGCCAGCCGTAGGCCGCGAAGCGTCGCTCGACGTCCTCGCGAAACGCGAGGTCCGTGCTTCCCTCGATCGTGATGTGGTTGTCGTCGTAGAAGACGGTGAGGTTCGGGAGCCGGAGAAAACCGGCGAGCGACGCGGCCTCGCTGCTCACGCCCTCCATCATGTCGCCGTCGCTCGCGATGACGTAGATCCGGTGATCCATCACCGGGAAGCCCGGGCGGTTGAAGCGCGCGGCAAGATGCGACTGCGCGATCGCCATGCCGACCGCGCTGCCGATCCCCTGCCCGAGCGGGCCCGTCGTGATCTCCACGCCGGGCGTGTGGCCTCTCTCCGGATGGCCGGGCGTCATACTCCCCCACTGCCGGAAGCGTTTGAGCTCCTCGAGGCCCAGATCGAATCCCGTGAGATGGAGCAGCGCGTACTGGAGCGCGCAGGCGTGGCCGGCGGAGAGGACGAACCTGTCCCGTCCGGGCCAGGCCGGGTTGCGCGGATTGAAGCGCAGGTGGCGCGTCCAGAGGATATACGCGAGCGGCGCCAGCCCCATCGGCGCGCCCGGGTGGCCCGACTTCGCCTGCTGGACCATGTCCATGGCAAGCGCGCGGATGGTGTTGATGCAGAGCGCGTCGTGCTTTTCGGGAGCGGTCATCGTCGGGGCCTGCTTCGGCTCGGCGTCGAGGTTCATTCCAGGTATTCGTCCCGCGAACGGAGGGTTTCGAGAGCGGCCGCCGGGGAGATGGGACGGCAACGGCCGGACGGGCGGAGGGATGATACCGCCCCGGGGAAAATCTTGCACCCCGTCCCCCCCTCGACAACCCTTCCCACCTTATAGGATAGTGTGCCCTGGGGCCGCGCCCCGGGCACCGGGCGCGCGGCCGGATCACCCCGACTCAGGAGACGCGCCATGCCCCAGATCCATTACCGCGCCTGCTCGCTCTGCGAGGCCATCTGTGGCATCGAGGTGGAGAGCG
>JBGPLH010000026.1:0-18323 GCA_041486365.1 Thermodesulfobacteriota bacterium
GAGGAGATCGATGATCAGCGTCCCTTCACGGTAGTCTGTCACCACGACGTCGTCGTAGACGGGGGCCCACCTGCCGGACCAGTAGGGATCGTAGCGGTAGCCGGCGCCGTAGCCGTAGCGCGGCGTGGTGGTAACCTGCTGCTTCTCCTTGACGCCGACCCAGTAGAAGACCTGAAGGTCGGGGCCCTGTTCGAGCGTGACGGGCCTCAAGCCGCGGGCGCCGAGCTGGCGGCTGATCAGCGTCTCGATCCGCTGGCGCACGAGCGAGTTCTCGAGCAGGCCGGTATTCTCGATCTCTTTTCCCCCGAGGAAGCCGTAGGTCTGGAACTTCGAGAAGTCGGCGGAGGGATCGAAGTCGTTGCGGGTGTTGGTCGCGCAGCCGGCGGCCGGCGTGACGAGGACCGCGAGCAGGACCAGACGCAGAAGCGTGTTCACCCTGAACTCCTCCTTCCACCGCCTTGCCCCCGCGGCGGGGTCGTATGGTAGCATCGCGCCGATGAACCCCCTAGCCTACGATCTCGTGGTCCTCGGGGCCGGACCCGCCGGCGAGCGGGGCGCCGTGTCGGCCGCCCTGTCCGGCCGGAAGGTCGCGATCGTCGAGCGGTGTCGCGAGGTGGGCGGCGCCGCCGCGAACACGGGGACGCTGCCGAGCAAGACGTTGAGGGAGACCGCGCTCGCCCTGTCGGGTCTCCGGGCCAGGGATCTCTACGGCGTGGATCTCTCGCTCCGGCGGGAGGCCAACGTCGCGGACCTCCTGTACCACGAGCGGCGCGTGACCGCCAACGAGCGCCATCGGATCCTCGATAACCTGGCACGCCACCGCGTCGATCTCTTCCACGGCAGGGGGCGCTTCGAGGACCCGCACACGATCCGCGTGACCGCGGAAGAGGTGGGCGTGACGGGCGCCGCCGCCCCGGACGATCTCCTCCTCGGGGGCGAGAAGATCCTGATCGCCACCGGCTCCTTCCCGTTCCGCCCGGCCGAGTTCCCCTTCGGCGATCCGCGCGTGTTCGATTCGGACGGCATCCTGCAGATCGAGCGGCTCCCCCGCGCCATGGCCGTCGTCGGCGCGGGTCCCATCGGCTGCGAGTACGCCTGCACCTTCTCGGCGCTCGGCGTGCAGGTCCACCTCATCGAGGGAAGGGACGTCCTGCTCCCCTTCCTCGATCGGGAGATCGCAGCGGCGCTCCTGGCCGCCATGGAGAAGATCGGCGTCACCTTTCACTGGAACGAGAAAGTGGTGCGCTGCGAGACCCCCGCCGGCGACGTGATCCTGGAGCTCGCCTCCGGCCGGCGCCTCGCGGCCGACGCGGTCCTCGTGGCCGCGGGCCGGACGGGACGCACGGCGGAGCTTGATCTCCCCGCGGCCGGCCTGGCGGCGGCGCGGCGCGGGGTGATCACGGTGGACGAGCACTTCCGCACGGCCGTGCCGCACATCTACGCCGTCGGGGACGTGATAGGCTTCCCGGCGCTCGCGTCCACGAGCATGGAGCAGGCGCGCGTGGCGATGTGCCACGCGTTCGATCAGACGCTCAAGACGGCCATGGCGCCCGTGCTTCCGCTGGGGATCTACACGATCCCGGAGGTGAGCATGGTGGGCGAAACGGAGGAATCGCTCCGGTCCAAGGGGATCGCCTTTGTCCCCGGGCGCGCGCGGTACGCGCGGAACGCCCGCGGGGAGATCATCGGGGACGAGACGGGCTTCCTCAAGCTGCTCTTCCGCCGGGAGGACATGCAGCTCCTCGGCGCCCACGTGATCGGCGAGCAGGCTTCCGAGCTGGTGCACCTCGGCCTCCTGGCGATGCTCACGGAGAGCGGTTTCGATCTCTTCAACCGGGCCTGCTTCAACTACCCGACGCTCGGCAACCTCTACAAGTCGGCCGCCTACGACGCGATGAACCAGCGGGGCTCGTGACGGGGCCCCGAAGGGGAAGGAAGACGCGATGCAGCTCGGCATGATCGGCCTGGGGCGCATGGGAGCCAACATGACGCGGCGCCTGCTCGGCGGCGGGCACGCCTGCGTGGTGCGCGACGTGTCCAAGGACGCCGTGGACGCCCTGGTGAAGGAGGGGGCCGCGGGATCGGTCTCGCTGGAGGACTTCGTCGCGAAGCTCGCGCGGCCCCGGACGGTGTGGCTCATGATCCCGGCCGCGCTCGTGGACGCCACGCTGGAGGATCTCGCGGCGCGGCTGGACCGCGACGACGTCGTGATCGACGGCGGGAACTCGTGGTACAAGGACGACCTCGCGCGGGCGAAGCGGCTCGCCCCCAAGGGGATCCACTACATCGACTGCGGGACGAGCGGCGGTGTGTGGGGGCTCGACCGGGGCTACTGCCTCATGATCGGCGGGGAGGCGGAGGCGGTGAAGCGCCTCGATCCGATCTTCGCCACGCTCGCCCCCGGCCGCGGGACCATCCCGGCAACAGCGGGGCGGGAGGGGCGCGGCGGGACGGCGGAGCGGGGCTACCTCCATTGCGGCCCCGCGGGCGCCGGCCACTTCGTGAAGATGGTCCACAACGGGATCGAGTACGGTCTCATGGCGGCCTACGCCGAGGGGTTCAACCTGCTGCGGCACGCGAACACCGGCGCGCGCGGGCAGGCGGCCGACGCGGACACGACGCCGCTGCGAAGCCCGGAGGATTTCCGGTACGACTTCGATCTGGCCGACATCGCCGAGCTGTGGCGCCGCGGGAGCGTGATCCCCTCCTGGCTGCTCGATCTGACCGCCGCCGCGCTCGCGGGGAGCCCCGATCTCGCGAATTTCTCCGGGCGCGTGTCCGACTCGGGGGAAGGGCGCTGGACCCTCCTCGCGGCCATCGAGACCGGCGTTCCGGCACACGTCCTCGCCGCGGCACTCTTCGAGCGGTTCTCCTCCCGGGGCGAGTCGGGCTTCCAGGACCGCCTCCTGTCCGCCATGCGTTATCAGTTCGGCGGCCACCACGAGAAGAAGTGATCCGATGAACGCGACTCGCTCCGATGCCCTGGTCTTCTTCGGGGCCACCGGCGATCTGGCCTACAAGAAGATCTTCCCGGCGCTCCACGCCATGGCCCGGCGGGGACGGCTCGACTTCCCGGTGATCGGGGTCGCGCGCGAGAACTGGAGCCTCGAGCAGCTCCGCGCCCGGGCCCGGGACAGCGTGGACAAGCACGGCGTTCCGGACGAGGCGGCGACGGCGACGCTGTGCGCCCAGCTCCGCTTCGTCGGCGGCGACTACCGCGACGCCGCCACCTTCGAGGCGCTTCGCCGCGCGCTCGGCGACTCCGCCCGCCCCGCCCACTACCTCGCGATCCCGCCGAGCCTCTTCGAGCCCGTGGTGGAGGGGCTGGGGCGATCGGGCTGTGCGCGCGAGGCGCGGGTGATCCTGGAGAAGCCCTTCGGGCGCGATCTGGCCACCGCAAAGGCGCTCAACCGGACGGTGCACCACGTCTTCGACGAGACGGCGGTCTTCCGGATCGATCACTTCCTCGGCAAGGAGCCCGTCCAGAACCTCCTCGTCTTCCGCTTCGCGAACACCTTTCTCGAGCCGATCTGGAACCGGAACTACGTCGAGAGCGTGCAGATCACCATGGCCGAGAGCTTCGGCGTGCAGGGGCGCGGCAGGCTCTACGAGGAGCTCGGAACGATCCGCGACGTGATCCAGAACCACATGCTCATGATCGTCGCGTTCCTGGCCATGGAGCCGCCGACGGGGACCTACGCCGAATCCATCCGCGACGAGCAGGTGAAAGTTTTCCGGATGATCCGTCCGCTGAGCCCCGACGATCTCGTCCGGGGGCAGTTCGACGGCTACCGGAAGGAGGAGGGGGTCGCGACGGACTCGCGCGTGGAGACCTTCGCCGCCGTGCGCCTCTTCATCGATTCCTGGCGGTGGGAGGGGGTGCCCTTCTTCATCCGGGCGGGGAAATGTCTTCCGACGACGAGCACCGAGGTGCTCGTTGTGCTCAAGCGCCCGCCGCTCCGGCGCGCGCTCGCCGGGCCGCCGAACTACTACCGCTTCCGGCTGAGCCCCGACGTGACCATCGCCCTCGGGGCCCTCTCGAAGGAGCCCGGGGACGTGCTCAAGGTCGGGCCGGCGGAGCTCTCATTCGTGCACCATCCGGGCGGAGACGAGATGGACGCCTACGAGCGGCTGCTGGACGACGCGATGGACGGTGACGCGACGCTGTTCGCGCGGCAGGACGCGGTGGAGGCGGCCTGGGCCATCGTGGAGCCGATCCTCGGCACCGCGACGCCGATCTGTCCCTACACGCAAGGGACCTGGGGGCCGGAGGAGGCCGACGCGCTCGCGGCGGCGGTCGGGGGCTGGCACTGCCCGAACTGTCCCGAATGAGGGCGCGACGGGGCCTCGCCGGAGGGCGATCATGACCGCGGTGACGTACCGGACGCAGGAGGGCGAGGGGACCCGCCACCCCGTCGTGGTCCTGCTCGACGTGGACAACACGCTCCTGGACAACGATCGCGTGACGGCTGACCTGAGGCGCCACCTGGAGCAGGAGGTCGGCCCTGAGCGGCAGAAGCGTTACTGGGAGATCTTCGAGCAGATCCGGACCGAGCTGGGCTACGCGGATTACCTCGGAGCGCTCCAGCGGTACCGCCTGGAGAACCCCTACGATTTCCACCTGCTCACGGTTTCCTCCTTCCTTATCAACTACCCCTTCGCCACGCGGCTGTACCCCGACTCCCTCGACGCGATCGAGCACCTCCGCGGCTTCGGGCCCGCCGTCATCCTCTCGGACGGCGACGTGGTCTTCCAGCCGCACAAGGTCGAGCGCTCGGGCCTGTTCGACGCCGTGGAGGGGCACGTGCTGATCTACGTGCACAAGGAGCGGGCGCTGGAGGACGTCGAGCGGCGCTATCCGGCCGATCACTACGTCCTGGTGGACGACAAGCTGCGCCTCTGCGCGGCCATCAAGGCCACCTGGGGCGCTCGCGTGACCACCGTCTTCCCCCGGCAGGGGCACTACGCCAGAGATCCGAAGATGCTGGCGGCCTACCCGCCGGCGGATCTGGCGATCGACCGGATCGGCGATCTGCTCCGCTACGATCGGGACGCGCTGCTCCTGGCGGCTCGGGCGCGCTGAGCAGCCCCGCCGCGCCGGGGAGATCAGCGGCGGCTGAGCAGGCCCGCGGCGGGCGGATCGAGGAGGAACAGGACCGGCGGCCCGCAGCGCGCGACGAGGGCGACGGGAAGCGTGGAGGCGGGATCGTTGACGGCCTCCCGGATCACCGCCGCCTTCGCGGGGCCGAAGGCCGCCAGCGCGATCCGGCGCGCCGCGGCGAGCGCGGGAAGCGTGAGCGTCAAGCGGCGCGGCGGGGGCTTGGGGGAATCGGACACCGCGGCCACGAGACGCGACCTTTCGCGGAGCGCCCCATGGCCGGGAAACAGAGAGCAGACGTGGCCGTCGGGACCGACGCCGAGCAGCGCGAGATCGAGGCGCGGCGGGTCGCCCAGCACGCGCGCCATCTCCCGCGCGTGGTCCTCCGCCGCGGCGTCGAGGTCCGGGCGGTCCGCGGGCATGCGGTGCACGCGCGCCGGATCCAGCGGAACGTGATCGAGCCAGAGCCCGCGCGCGAGGGCGTGGTTCGACGCCGGATCCTCCGGGGGCACCGCCCGCTCGTCGGTGAAGAACACCTCGACGCGCCGCCAGTCCACGTCCGCGACGCGAAGCGCCGGGAAGAACGCCTTCGCCACGGAGCCTCCGGGAACCGCGCAGGCGAAGCGCCCGCGGGCGGCAAGCGCCTCGCGGGCCGCCGCCTCGAAGCGCGCCGCGAAGGTGGCCGCCAGGGCCCGCGGCGAATCGATCACGATCTCCCGCTCCATGGCGGCAACCTATCACACCCTCGCGCGCGAGGAACAAGGAGAGCCTTCCGGTGAACCCGCAGTCCCGATCCCTTCCCTCGGATCTCGAAGCGGAAGTCGTCGAGCGGTTGCGCGCCTGGGACGGCGACGGCGCGAGCCGCCGTCTCTGGGACGGCGACGCGACGCTCTGGACGGGGCGCGACGAGGCGAAGTGGCTCGGTTGGCTCCGGATCGTCGGCGATCAGATCGCGGACCCGTCGCCGCTCGCGCGCATCCGCGAGGACGCGGCGAGGGAGGGCTTCACGCACGCGGTCGTGCTCGGCATGGGCGGCTCGAGCCTCTGCCCCTACGTGCTCGGCGCGACCTTCGGGCGCAGGCCGGGCCATCCCGCGCTCCTGGTCCTCGACTCGACCGACCCGGGACAGGTCGGGGCCATCGGGGAGCGGATCGATCCGACGCGAACGCTATTCATCGTGTCGAGCAAGTCGGGCTCCACGCTCGAACCGAACATCTTCCGCGACTACTTCCTCGATCGAGCGCGCCGGGCGCTGGGCGCCGCGGCGGGGAGCCGCTTCGTCGCCATCACCGATCCGGGCTCCGCGCTCGAGGCGCAGGCGAAGGCCGACGGCTTCCGCGCGATTCTCCCCGGCGTGCCGTCCATCGGCGGACGCTACTCCGCGCTCTCGAACTTCGGCCTCGCACCCGGCGCCGTGATGGGCATGGACACGGGCGCGCTGCTGCGGGAGGCGCACAGGATGGTGAAGGCCTGCGGGCCGGGCGTGCCCGCCGCGGAGAACCCGGGCGTGGTGCTCGGCACGATCCTCGGCGCGGCCGCGCGGCGCGGGATCGACAAGATCACCTTCGTCGCGTCGCAGGGGATCCGCGACTTCGGCGCCTGGCTGGAGCAACTGATCGCGGAATCGACGGGAAAGGAAGGGAAGGGGATCATCCCGGTCGACCGGGAAGGGCTCGGAGCACCGGAGGTCTATGGCGACGACCGGCTTTTCGTCCACCTGCGCCTGGAGGGTGCCGTCGATCCGGAGCAGGACGCCGCCCTGCGCGCGCTCGAGACGGCCGGACGCCCGGTCCTGCGCATCGCGCTCGCGGATACGATGTCGCTTGGGCAGGAATTTTTCCGCTGGGAGATCGCGACCGCCGTGGCGGGGAGCGTGCTCGGGATCAATCCATTTGACCAGCCCGACGTCGAGGCGGCGAAGGTGGCGGCGCGCGCCCTCACGTCGGCCTATGAAACGCAGGGGATGCTGCCGTCGGAGACGCCGCTCTACACGCGGGACGGCATCGCCCTGTACGCCGACGGGGCGAACGCGGAGGCGCTGCGCCGGGGCGCCGGCGCTTCGCCCACCCTGGAGATGTTCCTGCGCGCGCACCTCGGGCGGATCCACCCCGGCAACTACTTCGCGATCCTGGCCTGGCTGCCCATGAGCGATTCACACGAGGAAGCCCTGCAGGCGATCCGCCACGCCGTGCGCGATCGGTTTCGCGTTGCGACCAGCCTCGGGTTCGGCCCGCGCTTCCTCCACTCGACGGGGCAGGCCTACAAGGGGGGTCCGAACAGCGGGGTCTTCCTGCAGATCACCTGCGACGACGCGCGCGATCTTCCTGTCCCCGGCCATCGCTACAGCTTCGGCGTGGTGAAGGCCGCGCAGGCCCGTGGCGACTTCCAGGTGCTCGGCGAGCGCAAACGCCGCGCGCTGCGCGTCCATCTGCCCGCCGACGTGCCGGCGGGGCTCCGGGCGCTGGAGGGGATCATATGTCGCGCGCTGGCATGAATTTCCTTCGCGACCCCATGAACTGGCTGCTGGTCTTCATCCCGCTGGCGGTGCTGTTCGATCGGCAGGGCCATGTTCCCGCGGCCCTCACCTTCGCGACGGCGGCGCTGGCCATCGTGCCCCTGGCGGCTCTGCTGGTGCGGGGCACCGAGCAGATCGCCCATCGCACGGGTCCCGCGGTCGGCGGGCTCCTGAATGCCACGTTCGGCAACGCGCCGGAGCTGATCATCGCCCTGGTCGCTCTTCGGGCCGGCCAGCTGGATCTCGTCAAGGCATCCATCGTGGGGAGCATTCTCGGCAACCTGCTCTTCGCGCTGGGCCTGTCGTTCTTCGTCGGCGGGCTCCGTCACCACACGCAGGAATACAATCCGAGTGGCGCCCGCACCCAGAGCTCGCTGCTGATGATCGCCGCGATCAGCCTGATCATCCCCAGCGTGTTCCACAACTTCATGACGCCGGACACGCTCGAGCTGGAACAGAGCCTCAGCAACGCGGTGGCGGTGGTCCTGCTGGTGGCCTATGCGTCGAGCCTCCTATTCATGCTGAAGACGCATCCCGATTACTTCGCCGCCGAGCGCGGCGGCGGGGACTCCGAAGAGGGAGAACCCTGGAGCATGGCGATGGCGCTGGGCGCTCTGCTCGGATCCGGGGTGCTCCTGGCCTTCCTGAGCGAGATCCTGGTGGGGGCCGTCGAGGAGACCGCCAGGAGCCTGGATATGTCGAAAGCGTTCATCGGGGTGATCGTCCTGGCGCTGGTCGGCGGGGCGGCGGAAACCTATGCCGCCCTGGCCATGGCCCGGAAGAACCAGCTCGACCTGAGCTTGGGCATCGCCGTCGGCAGCAGCCTGCAGATCGCGCTCTTCGTGGCGCCGGTGCTCGTTCTCATCAGCTTCGTGATCGGGCCCCGCCCCATGAACCTGGTGATGGGGAACGCGGGCTCCCTGATCATCTTCCTCTCGGTGCTGATCACGGCGATGATCTCCTCTGATGGAAAATCAAACTGGTTCAAGGGCCTGCTGCTGCTGTGCGTGTACGTGCTCATCGCCCTCATGTGCTACTTCCTGCCGAGTAACATGGCGACCCCGCAGATCGGGCCCTGAACTCCGCGCGGCGAACGTTCCTCGCGCCGCGGGGCTCACTTTCGCGACGTGATCGACATCGCGACGAGCCGGGCGATGAGGATCGTCGGGAAGAGCTGACCCGTGAGCGCCTCCATCATGGCGAGTGACCGGGCCAGGTGGTGGAGCGGCGTCACGTCTCCGAAGCCCACCGTCGTGAGCGTCACGAAGCTGAAGTAGAAGAACGTCTCGGGGTGCGTCGCCGCGCTCGACGGGATTCCTCCCACGAGGAAGGCGCCCGGCGAGTTCACCTGGAGCGCCTGGTACAGGCAGCCCCACATGACTCCGATCATCATGTACACGGCGATCGCTCCCTGGATCCGGTGGAAATTGATCGGTCCCTCCCGGAACACCTGCGCCAGCACCGCGGATGCCAGTAACCCGAGAAACACGAAGGTGCTGAGAAGGTTCAGCGTGTCCAGGGCCACGCCGCCCGGGACATGGCGCAGCACCTGAGTGACCAATTGGATCACGGCGACAGCGGTGACGAGAGGCGCGTGTCGCCGGTTGCCGGATACCACCGCAACCCCGGCGAGGAGGATCAGGACGAAGAAGAGGTCGAGAAGGAGCCGGCCGAGGAATCCAGCGTCCGTGGCGGGCGAGACGAAGAAGAGGAGGCCGATCAGGAAAAGGTTCAGCAGGGAGAGGCCGCGGTCCGAGGCCCAGAACATGGAGAAGACGCGGGGCAGGCGGGCCATCCACGAACCTCCCGGACCGGCGCTTCACCCGTTCTCAGGGCTTGGCACCCGTCTCCGCCACGGACAGCCGCCACCCGCCGCCGAGCGCCTTGTACAGCGTCACGACGGCAAGCAGTCGCCGTCCGCGCGTCTGGGACAGCGCGATCTCCGCGGGGAAGAGCTGCTGCTGGGCGTCGAGCACTTCGTAATAGCCCGACAGGCCGCTCAGGAAGCGGACCTGGGAGAGGTCCACCGCTTCCCGGAGCGCCTTCACCGCCCGCTCACGCTCCCGCTCCACCTCGGCGAGTCCGCGAAACTCCGTGAGCGCGTCCGACACTTCCCGCAAGGCCCTGAGCACAGTCCGCTCGTAGTTGAGTTTCGCCTGCTCGAACTGCGCCCGTCGCGCCTTGTACTGCTCGTAGAGACGGCCGCCGTTCACGATGGGGCCCGAGAACGTCGTCGCCAGCGACCAGAGGTTGGAGCCCGCGTCATTGATCGCCGACAGCTCCGGGCTCGCCTGGCCGTAGAACGAGGTGAGGCCGATCTTCGGCAGGAACTCTGCGATGGCGGCGCCCACCAGCGCGTTCGCGGCCACGAGGTTCTCCTCGGCCTGCCGCACGTCGGGGCGCCGCTCCAGGAGCGCGGCGGGAATCCCCGGCGGGATCTCGGGCGGGGTCGTCCATTGATCCAGCGGAACGCCCCGGGGGATCGGACCGGGGTCGCGTCCGAGCAGGAGGCGGATCAGGTTCTCCTGGGCGACGATCCGGCTCTCCAGCGTCGGGACCGTGGCCGCGGCGTCGGCCAGGGCCGCCTCCCCCCGGGCCGGCGCGAGCTTGCTCGCGACGCCCCCTTCGTATCGCCGCTGAAAGATGTCGAAGGTCTTGCGGAACGACAGGACCGCCTGGCGGGCGATCACCAGCTCTTCGTCCAGCTCCCGGAGCTGGATGTAGGCCGTCGCGACGTCGCTCACCAGGCCGAGCAGCACTCCGCGTCGCGCCGCCTCCGTGGCGAACAAGTCCGCCTGTCCCGCCTGGCTCGTGCGCCGGATGCGGCCCCAGAGATCGATCTCCCAGGAAGCGTTGAGCACACCGAAGAACGCGTTCGCCGTGTTGCCGGTGGCGACGGGCTGGGAGAACGAGAAGGACCCCTTTGTTCGCTGGAACCCGCCGGCGTAGCCGACCGTCGGGAACAGTTCCGATCGGGCGATGGCCGCCTGGGCCCGAGCCTCGTCCACGCGGGAGGCCGCTTCGAGAAGATCGAGATTCCCCCCCAGCGACTCGCGTATCAGTTTCGAGAGCGTGTCGTCCCGGAAGACCTCCCACCAGGGGAGATCCGCGATCGAGGCCGCCCGCGCCGGTCCGACCTGGCCGCGATAGGCGGCGGGCGGCTTCACCTCGGGGCGCTTGTACTTCGGGCCGAGAGCGCAGCCGGCAAGAAGGCCGAAGGCCGCCGCGGCGGCCACCCAGCGCCTCATGAGCCCGGCGCTCCGCCGCGCAGGCGCCGAGCCTCCGGCTGCGTCTGGGCGCACGGTCGCGGTGGGGGGGCAAGCATGGGGCTCTCCTCACCTGAGGCCACCTTGAACTGGAATGAGAAGGCCGTCGGGTCTGGCAGGTTCATCAGGCGCGCGAGCGTGGGCACGGTAAAGGGTTGGCACAGAGGCGTATGTATAGATCATCGCGGCCCGGGGCGAAATAGCATCGCCGCCCCCCGTTGCCTCTTTCGCAGAGCCCCGGATACGGGGTTCGCCCGAGGGACGGACGGCCGCCCCGGATGGCCGGATACCGGAAATCCTCGAGCCTCCCTGCCTTACACCCGATCAGGTCCATGGCCGGCGCCTTGATCGCTCGGAAAATCTCTGGTATTCATGGCCCCTTACGATTTTCACCTGCCCTGGAGGAATGATGGTCACGTCGGGTTTCATGTGGGACGGGGTCCGGCGCCAAAGGAAGGCCCTCCGGATCCTGGCGGTCCTTCTCGTCGCGGTTCTGGCGGCCAGCTGCAAGAGCCCGGAGGAGAAGTTCGCCGAGCACATGAAGCGCGGCAAGGTGTTCATGGAGCAGGGGAAGAACGCGGAAGCGGTCATCGAGCTCCGGAACGCCGTGCAGCTTCAGCCCAACAACGCCGATGCCCACTACCAGCTCGGCCTGGCGTACATGAAGTCCAACGACCTGAACAAGACCTTCTGGGAGATGAAGGAGGCCGTTCGCCTCAACCCGAAGCTCAGCGACGCGCAGCTCAAGCTCGGGAACATCTTCCTCCTCAGCCAGGACTTCAAATCGGCCCGCGAGAAGGCGGATCTGGTGCTCAAGAAAGACCCGAAGAGCGTGGACGGGCATCTCCTCCTGGGCGGGTCCTACGCGGGAGAGCGGCAGTTCGATAAGGCGATCGCGCAGTATGACGAGACCCTCAAGATCGATCCCAAGAATCTCACGGCCCTCTCCAACCTCGGGAACATGTACTTCGTGAAGCGCGACTTCGCGAAGGCGGAGGAGTATCTGCGGCTCGTCAAGCAGAGGGACCCCAAGAGCCTGCAGAATCGACTCTCACTGGCGGGCTTCTACACGGCCACGAAGGATATGCCCAAGGCCGAAGCGGAGTACCGGCAGGCGCTCAAGGACTTCCCGAAGGACGTGAACCTCCGGCTCATGGTGAGCAACTTCTACACGCAGAACGGGATGAACGACAAGGCCGAGGCCACGCTGAAGGGCGCGATCAAGGCGATGCCCTCGGAGATGTCGCTGCGCTTCGCGCTGGCGAACTACTACCAGGCGAACAATCGCCCCAATGATGCGGAGCAGTTGCTCCAGCAGGCGGTGAAGGCATACCCCGAGGACCCGAATCCGCGGATCGTGCTCGGCAGCTTCTACGCCAAGAATCGCCGGTTCGATGACGCGATCCGGGAATTCCGCAAGGCCGCCGCGATGGACGAGAACAACAGCGTGGCGCGCGCCAAGGTGGCCGAGACGCTGCTCAACAAGGGGGAGACGAAGAAGTCCGAGGCCGAGATCGAAGCGATGCTCGAGAAGAATCCGAACGACCTGACCGCCATTTTCCTGAAGGGCCGTCTCGCGTTCCAGCGCAACGACCTGCCCACGGCGATCCAGTCGTTTCGCAAAGTCGTGAAGGACAACCCCGTGAGCGCCCAGGCCCACTACTTCCTCGGCATCTCCCACTACAAGAACTCGGAATTCGAGCAGGCCAAGGCGGAGCTGTTCGAGGCGCTCAAGTACAGCCCGCGCTTCTTCGAGGCCCAGGTGGCGCTCTCGGAGCTGTCGCTGCGCACCCAGGACTTCGAGGGCGCCCGGGAGCACGCGGAAGCGGCTGTGAAGCTCAACCCGGACAGCCCGGCCGCGATCCAGGCGCTCGGGACGTCGTTCCTGCTCCAGAAGAAGACCGACGAGGCCGAGGTCCAGTTCAAGAAGCTGGTCAAACAGGATCCCAATTCTGCCCAGGCGTGGTTCAACCTCGGGATCATCGCCGGCGGGAAGCAGGACGTGGCGTCGGCGGAGCGCGACTTCGAGAAGGCGCTCGCCCTGAACCCCAACTATATCGAAGCGCTCATGAACTTGTCGAGCATCTACCGCTTCCGGAAACAGCCCGACAGGGTGCTCGCGCGGCTGAAGCAGGGCGCCGCCGCCGCGCAGAAGAATGCGCAGATCCAGGACCTCTACGGCGAGGCGCTGATCCAGGCCGGCAGGTTTGACGAGGCGCGGGCGGTGATCGACGGGGCGATCAAGCTCGACCCCAAGCTCGCCATGAGCTACGTCAACATGGGCAACCTGTACCGGCTCAGGAAGCAGCCCGCCGAGGCGGAGAAGTGGTACCTGAAGGCCGCCGACGTGGATCCCAAGTCCTTCGACCCGGAGCTGTTCCTTGCCACGCTCTACGAGGACCAGAAGCAATACGACAAGGCGATAAAGCACTACGAGAAGGCGGTGGGCCTGAACGGGGATTCCGCCGTGGCGAAGAACAACCTCGCGTACATCCTGGCCGAGCACGGCGGCAATATCGACCGTGCGCTGGAGCTGGCCCAGTCGGCCAAGGAGCAGTTCCCGGACAACCCGTCGATCACCGACACGCTCGGGTGGATCTACTACAAGAAGAACATCACGGGCACCGCGATCGAGCTGTTCAAGGACGCCATCTCGACGTCGCAGCAGCAGAACCAGGACAACCCCACGCTGCACTACCACCTGGCGCTGGCCTACAAGAAGGCGGGCGACGTCGCCAACGCGAAATCCTCGCTCGCCAAGGCCCTCCAGATGAAGCCCGACTTCCCCGAGGCCGCCGAGGCCCGGAAGGAGCTCGCCTCGCTCGAGAAGCAGGGCGGCTGACTCCCCGCATCATGACCGACACGTCCCCGTCCCCGTCCCGTCCCGGGCCCGCCGCCGCGCTCGCACGCCCCGAGAAAGTCATCATCGTCATGCCCGCCTACAACGCGGCGCTCACACTCGAGAAGACCTACCGCGAGATCCCGGAAGGCTCCTACGACGCCATCATCCTCGTCGACGACGCAAGCAAGGACGACACGGTCCGCATCGCGCGGGAGCTGAACCTGATCGTGGAGGTCCACCCGGTCAACAAGGGGTACGGCGGGAACCAGAAGACCTGCTACTCACGGGCCCTCCGGGAGGGGGCCGACATCGTCGTAATGCTCCACCCGGACAACCAGTACGACCCCTCGATCGTGCCCTACCTCGTGGCGCCCATCGCGTCAGGGGAGGCGGACGTGGTGCTGGCCTCGCGCATGCTTGGCCATCCGCTCAGAGGGGGGATGCCGCTCTACAAGTTCATCGCCAACAAGGCGCTCACCTTCGCCGAGAACGTGGTGCTCGGGACCGGTTTCTCCGAATTCCATACGGGATATCGGGCTTTCAGCCGCAAGGCCCTGCAGAGCGTGAACTTTTTCTCCAACTCCGACGACTTCGTCTTCGACAACGAGATCCTCGTTCAGCTCCACCTGCAGCGCATGCGGATGAAGGAGATTCCGGTCACCACACGGTACGCCCACGACTCCTCCTCCGTGGGTTTCCTCCGCAGTTGCGTCTATGGCCTGGGCATCGTCCGAACACTTGTCAAATATTTGCTTCATCTGAAGGGGATTCGCCACGAGCCGATGTTCGAGGGATCCCTCCCTCCGAAAAGCTGATTTCCTTCTGAATTCCGCACGTTTTGTAGGGCATTTCGCTTGACAAGTGATCGGCCCCTGCATTAATAGTGGCACACTTTTCGGAGCCGGTTTCCGGTTCCGGAAGGGTTCCTGACGGCAACGGGGGTCGCGAGCCGCTTCTCTCTCCTGGCTCGCGGGTGTTTCCTGCGTTCGCGTTTCGTTCAAAAGAAGATTGTGTAGCGTTCTCCTTCGAGAAGAGGGAGGCGGAGAACGTCCGGGTTCGCGCGCGTGGACGCTCACTCCGATGGCGCCATGGCCGGATTCCGCGGAGCGCCGGCTCGGATTGAGAGAGGTTCAACTTTCCCGGGAGCGCGGGGTATCGCTCCGGGGAATCACCCTCGGGCGGCCGCGACAGCGAGCCGACGGGCGCGAGGCGAGGCACTCACCTTCAGGCGTCGTCCCGGCGCCGTCATGCCGGGTTCCAGGTCCGGGCGCGCATGCGCGCGCTTCGGGTCCATGGAGGGCGGGACTCTCATGAAAAGAAAACTCAGCGTAGGCCTCCTGACGATGTTCCTCGGCCTGTGCGCGACGGGTAGCGCATGGGCCAGCGTCGCGGAGATCTTCGGCGTGGGCGGCAAGGCGGTCGCCATGGGCGGCGCCTTCACCGCGGTGGCCGATGACTTCTCAGCCACGTGGTACAACCCCGCCGGCCTCACCCAGCCCTCCAGTATCCAGCTCTCGGGCGGTCTCCTCTTCTATAACTTCGACCTCAAGGTGAACGGCAAACCCTCCCCCATCGAATCACGCGGCGGCGCTTACATCGGCCTCGTTGCGCCGCTCTTCCACGGCAAGGGCGCCGCGGGCGTCTGGGGCTTCATCCCGACGAACAAGCTCATCCAGAACGAGTTCACGAATCCCGGTAACCCCCAGTTCCCCACGGACAACAACCGCGCCCAGTTCCTCGATATCAGTCCGGCCCTGGCTTACGACATCAGTCCCAAGTTCTCCTTCGGCATCGGCGTCCGCCTGCTCCAGACCCAGCAGAGCACGGTCAACCTCTTCCTCCCGCTCACGTTCAACGGCGCCGCCCAGGGCGGCACCGGGGACATCGTGCCCGCGGGCGCCGGCGAGCTGATCATCGACGCGAAGAACTACATCGCGCCGAACTTCGGCATCCTCTGGCACCCCTACGAGAACCTCAAGATCGGCGCCACGTATCGCTATTTCATCCGCCAGACGGTCAAGATCAACAACAACGCCGACTTCATCACGAGCTCCTCGGTCACGACCAACTTCATCAACACGCTGCTTTCCCAGGACGTCTTCGTCTCGGGCGAGTTCGTGGGCACCCAGTTCTATTCACCGCAGGAGGTGTCGCTCGGCATTGCGTACGAGCCGAACGAGCACTTGACTCTGGCGGCGGACCTGGACTGGGAGGGCTGGAGCCAGATCCATGACGACCGGCTCACCGGCGAGAATTTCATGGACATCGACTTCAAGCTCGGCGGCAAGGAGCCCCTGGCGATCAACTTCCAGCAGTTCATCAACACCAAGGCCCATGACATCGTGATCCCGCGCGTCGGCGTGGAATGGCGACCCGGGACGAAGAAGGGCCCGCTCGGGCCGGTGGACTTCCAGGTCCGTGGCGGCTACGCGTTTCGCCCGTCCCCCTTCGATAACGATCAATTCGGGGCGGTTTCGCTCACGACCGTCATCCAAGGGGACAAGGCCGTCGGCAGGTTCCTGAGCAACGGGACCAACCTCGTCGACGCCGATCGGCACATAGTGAGCGCGGGCCTGGGCATGACGATCGACGACCCGATAGGCTGGGCGGAGAAGATCCAGATCGATCTCTGGTGGCAGTCGCAGCTCCTCAGGTCGAAGCACTTCAACAATCAGCAGTGGGTTCCCTCACCGGCCGGCAGCGGCGCGTTCAGCGAGTTCGGGCCTGATCTCAAGGTCAACGGGACCGTGTCGTCCTTCGGCGTGTTCGGCACGGCGAAGTTCTAGCGGCGATCAGGTCGGCGCGCCGCGAGGCAGGCGGCGCCGGTAGATCCGGGCAGGGGTCATCCGGCAGGGCGTTTCAGGTCATCCGTTCCCGCTCCGGCGCGCAGGCGCCCCCCGGGGACGACCGGAGGAAAGATGAAGACGGCGCGTTTCCTGGTGCATGTGTTCGCCATCGCGGCCATCCAGGCCGCCGGGGCGTCCCCGGCCTTCGCCGCCCTGTCCAACACCCTGGGCGCGGGCGCCAAGGCCACCAGCTACGGCGGCGCATTCACGGCGATCGCCGACGACTTCACCGCCTCCTATTACAACCCGGCGGGTCTGGCCACGGTGAAGCACCGCGAGCTGGTGTCGGGCTGGCTCTTCGGCCACCCGAACGTGAACCTGGGTCAGTGGGGGGCGTACAACGACCTCCTGAGCGGGCCGGTCCTGGGCAACGTGTTTCCCTTCGAGATTCTCGGCATGAAGGCATCTCTGGGAATCTACAGCTTCTATCCCCAGCACGGCGCGGGCGTCATCAACATCCACTCGGCCCCCTGGAACTTCAACGGGGCCTGCAATGGCAACTGCACCGGCCAGATTTCCCCCGGGGGTGGCGGCGTGCAGCTCCGGATCCCCCGTCGTCTACCCTCCTCGGTCTATATAAGCAGCGACAACCAGCAGCATCTGGATTTCATCACGGCCCTGGGCCTGAAGCTGCACGACAAGCTGTACGTCGGCGCGGGCGTGCGGGCGAACGTGAAGATCCTCGGCGACGTGGACGCTCCCTTCGTTCAGACATCCAAGGGCGCGGGGGCGCTCGCGCCCACGCCGCTGGGCGCCGGAACCTTCACGGGGCAGATCGCGGCGCGCCCGACCTTCGGGTGGATCCTCGGGATGCTCTTCGACACCGGCAAGGGAGTGAAGATCGGCGCCTCCTGGAAGCAGGAGACGGGATCGATCTTCCGCCAGGGGTTGAACTCGGAGGCGACGCTGCCGACCACCGGGGATCTCTCGCTCGTGATCCCGGTCCGGGGCCAGTTGAACCTCGACACCGCCTTCCAGCCCCAGGAGGCGACCATCGGTGTGGCCTGGGACATCAACGATCGCTGGACGGTGACGGCAGACTTCACCTGGGAGGACTGGTCGCGTTTCAACGGCAATACGCTGCGCGCGGACTTCCAGGGGGTCCAGTCCTTCGAAGTGCCCCCGAATCAGGGGCAGACGGGGCAGGGCAACATCGTTTTCGAGCCCCGACCCATGGTGGACGCTCACGATATCTTCATTCCCCGCGTCGGCATCCAGTACCAGATCAAGCGGGTCTGGCGCATCCGGGCGGGCTGGGCGCGAGTCCCGAGCGTCATGGGCGATCCGCAGGGTGGCCTGGGCTTCCCCCTTCGCGACGTGAACAAGAACATCATCGGCTACGCGACCGACGAGTCGAACTTCGCGGACAGCGACAAGCAGATCTGGTCCTTCGGCATGGGGCTCGAGCAGGACGATCCGTTCGAGTGGTTCGAGCTGCCGCAGACCATCGATGTCACCTACCAGTACGTGCAGATGCAAGGGAAGACCTTCAGCACGCTGGACACGAACAACCCCTTCGGGAATTTCCATCTGAACGGCAATCAGTGGACTCTTATGCTGACGAACACAGCACGGTTCTGATCCTGGCGCGGACGGCTGGGGACGGCCCTCGGGATGGCGGCCGTGAGAACCCATGGGCGGCAGGACGCCGGGTGCAGAGCCGGCCAACCGGAAGGAAAAAGCAGAGCTAAAACGGGGGGTCATGCGATTTGGAGTGCCGCTTGCATCTCCTGACCGGGAGTGAGATACTCCGATA
>JBGPLH010000027.1:0-18064 GCA_041486365.1 Thermodesulfobacteriota bacterium
CCGGGAGACCTGCACCTGCTCGGCCGACCGGATGTCCTTGGCCGGGGTGAAGTGGCTCATGACGAGCGCGACCTTGTCCCGGTCGAAGACCTCCTTCGCCCCGGCCTTCTTGAAGGCCTGGATCGCCAGCGGCGCCGTGATGTCGTTGGCGAGGACCAGGTCGAGCTTGCAGTTCACGATCTGCCCGGGCTCGACCTTCTCGAGCCCGGCGTGCCTCGCCAGGATCTTCTCCGTGATGGTCATTCCCATGTCAGGGCCCCTTCTCGTCGGTCCGGCGTCCCACGTTCTGCGACCGGCGCCATTCCAGCTTGTTGATCGCGTTCAGGTACGCCTTGGCGCTCGCCACGATGATATCCGTGTGGGCGCCCTGGCCGATCGCCGTCAGGCCGTCCTCGGAGAGGGTGACGCTCACCTCTCCCTGGGCATCGGTCCCGCCGGTGATCGCGTTCACCTGGTAGCGGAGGAGCTGGGCTTTGCATTGGGTGATCTGGCCGATCACCCGGAACACGGCGTCCACGGGTCCGTCGCCGAACCCGGCTTCCTTCACCACGCGGTCCTCGATCGCCATCTCCACCGTGGCCGCCGGCACCGCGCCGGTGCCGCTGGAGACGTTCACGGACAGGAGCCGGAACTTGTCCTCCATGCGCAGCACCGCGTCGGCGACCAGGACCTCGAGGTCCTCGTTGTAAATCACCTTCTTCTTGTCCGCCAGCACCTTGAACTTCTGGAAGGCGTTGTCGAGCTGGTCGGGCTGCAGATCGAAACCCAGCGCGTGCAGGCGCTCCCGGAAGGCGTGCCGCCCGGAGTGCTTGCCGAGCACCAGCTCGTTGGAAGACCGGCCGATGCTCTGCGGCGTCATGATCTCGTAGGTCATCACGTTCTTGAGCACGCCGTCCTGGTGGATCCCCGCCTCGTGCGCGAAGGCGTTGGCCCCCACGATGGCCTTGTTGGGCTGGACCGAGACGCCCGTGATGCTCGAGAGCAGGCGGCTGGAGGGGTAGATCTCCTCCGTCACGATCCGCGTGTCCACGCCGAAGGCGTCCCGCCGCGTGCGCAGCGCCATGACCACCTCCTCGAGCGAGGTGTTGCCCGCGCGCTCGCCGATCCCGTTCACCGTGCACTCGACCTGCCGCGCCCCGGCCTGGATGGCCGCCAGCGAATTCGCGACGCCCAGCCCCAGATCGTTGTGGCAGTGCACGCTGATGATCGTGTCGGCGAGGTTCGGCACCCGCTCGCGGATGCTCGCGATGAGCCGGGCGTAGTCCGAGGGCACCGTGTAGCCCACCGTGTCGGGGACGTTGATCACCCGCGCCCCGGCCTCGATCACGGCCCGGAAGATCTTGAAGAGGAACTCGGGGTCGCTCCGGGTCGCGTCCTCGGCGGAGAACTCGACGTTCTCCGTGTAGCGCCGCGCCTGCTCCACGCTGCGCACGGCGTCGCGCAGCACCTCGTCCGCGGTCTTCCGCAGCTTGAAGCGCATGTGCAGATCGCTCGTGGCGATGAACACGTGGATGCGCGGATTCGCCGCACCGCGCACCGCCTCGCCGGCGGCGTCCACGTCCTCGGGTTCGCAGCGCGCGAGCCCCGCGATCTCGCAGCCGCGGATCGTCTCGGCGACGCGCTTCACCGCCTCGAAGTCACCGGGGCTGGCGATCGGAAATCCCGCCTCGATCACGTCCACGCCCAGCTTCTCGAGCTGGCGCGCCATCGCCAGCTTCTCCTCGATGTTCATGGAGCAGCCCGGAGACTGCTCGCCGTCCCTCAGGGTCGTATCGAAAATACGGATGACGTTGTCCATGGTCGCTCTCGCTCTCTCAGAGTCGGCCCTCGCTGCGCTCAGGACCTCCGGCCGGGGCGCGTCCGCACCCCGTTCCGGCTACTCGACTTTGCCCGAAGCCGCTTCGCGCAACTCCTCCAGGGCCTGGGCCTGCTTGCGCCTGCGCCTGAAGATCACCGCCTCCAGCGGCCCGCTAAGCGCGTAGCCCACGGCCATGACGAAGAGGGTCTTCTCCGGCGCGGCCGCGATGACGACGATCGCGGCCACGATGGCCACCAGCGCCCAGTAGGAGCGCGGGGAGCGGAAGTCGAGCTGCTTCAAGCTCCGGTATCGGATGTTGGAGACCATCAGCAGCGCCAGCATCGAGATCAGGACGGGCACGTAGGCGTGCCGGAAGGCGGGGTTGTCGCCCACGTTCCGGAAGAACAGGACCGATGTGCAGATCACGGCCGCGGCCCCGGGGCTCGGGATCCCCACGAACCAGCGCCGCTCTTCCGTCTCGCTCTGCACGTTGAACCTCGCAAGCCGGAGCGCCGCGCAGGCGGCGTAGGTGAAGGCGGCGAGCCAGCCCCACTTGCCGAAGGGCTGAAGCGCCCAGGTGTACAGGATGATCGCCGGGGCCAAGCCGAAGGACGTCATGTCGGCCAGGCTGTCGTACTCGACCCCGAACTGGCTCGTCGTGCGGGTCATGCGCGCCACGCGCCCGTCCAGCCCGTCGAAGAGTCCCGCGAGAATCAGCCCGACCGCGGCCTCGAAGAACTCGCCGTGGATCGCCTTGATGATCGCGTAGAACCCGAAGAACAAGTTCCCCGTCGTCAGCAGCGCCGGAAGGAGAAAGACGCCGCGACGGGGGCGCCCCCCGCCCACATGGGTCACGGGAACCATGCCACCACCGTGCTTCCGCCGCGGACCCGGTCGCCCTTCTTCACGACGACGCGGGAGTCCCGCGGCACGAGGATCTCCACCCGGGAGCCGAACCGGATGAGGCCCATGATCTGCCCGCGCCCCACCGCGTCGCCGGGCTGGAGGTAAGAGACGATTCGGCGCGCGATCAGTCCCGCGATCTGACGGAAGGCCACCCGCCGTCCCTCGCCGTCCTCCAGGCACACCGTGTTCCGCTCGTTGTGGGCCCCCGCCTTGTCCAGCGAGGCGTTCACGAAGGTCCCCTTCTCGTACTTCACCGCGCGCACCTTCCCGGCGATCGGCGTCCGGTTCACGTGCACGTCGAACACGCTCAGGAAGATCGCGATGCAGGTCGCAGGCCCCTGGAGCCACTCGGGGTCTTCCACGGGCTCCACCGAGAGGACCCGGCCATCGCCGGCGGAGACGATCGCCCCTTCCGCCGAAGGGATGGCGCGCTCGGGGTTCCGGAAGAACCAGCCGCAGAAGGCCGCCAGCACGAGCGCAACCGACGCCGCGACGTCGAAGCCCGCCCAGCCGATGAGGGCGGCGAGCGCCAGAGCGGTCCCGATGAAGGGCCACCCCTCACGCATGATGAAGGGATGCACTCGATCCACGCCGACCTCAGTTCTTCGTGCGGTCCACGAGCTTGTTCTTTCCCAGCCAGGGCATGAGGGACCGGAGCTTCTTGCCCACGGCCTCGATCGGGTGCTCCTCGCCCTTGCGCGTGAGCGCGTTGAACACGGGCTTGCCCGCCTGCCCTTCCAGGATCCACTCCCTGGCGAAGCGCCCGGACTGTATCTCGCCCAGGATGCGCTTCATCTCCTGCTTCGTCTGCTCGTTCACGACGCGGGGACCCCGGGTGAGATCGCCGAACTGCGCCGTGTTGGAGATCGAGTAGCGCATGTTGGAGATCCCGCCCTCGTAGACGAGATCCACGATCAACTTCATCTCGTGGAGGCACTCGAAGTAGGCCATCTCGGGGGAATAGCCCGCTTCGACCAGCGTCTCGAAGCCCGCCGTCATCAGGCTCGTGAGCCCGCCACAGAGCACCGCCTGCTCGCCGAACAGATCTGTTTCGGTTTCCTCGCGGAAGGTCGTCTCGATGATCCCCGCGCGGCCGCCGCCGATGGCCCGGGCGTAGGCCAGGCCCACCTCGCGGGTGTTCTTGGACGGATCCTGGTGGATCGCGAGCAGACACGGCACGCCGGCGCCCTTCGCGTACTCGGAGCGGACGAGGTGCCCGGGGCCTTTCGGGGCCACCATGAACACGTTCACGTCCCTGGGCGCCACGATCTGCCCGAAGTGGATGCTGAACCCGTGGGCCACGGCGATGGACTTGCCGGGGCGCAGGAACGGCGCAATCTGGTCCCGGTAGGTCGCCGCGTGGATCTCGTCCGGGAGCAGGATCATGAGGATGTCCGCCTCCCGCGCCGCCTGCTCGGTGCTGATCACCAAGAGCCCCGCCTTCTCGGCCTTGGTCCAGGAGGGGCTGTCCTTGCGCAGACCGACGACCACGGACACGCCGGAGTCCTTCAGGTTCAGCGCGTGGGCGTGCCCCTGGCTCCCGTAGCCGATGATCGCCACGGTCTTCCCCTTCAGGTGCCGGAGGTTCGCGTCCTTGTCGTAGTAGATCTTGAGCGCCATGGTCTCGCTTCTCCCTGGCCGACCCACCTCGAGGCCCGAGACCTTCGGGTCCCCGGAGGGCCGTCCGGATGCGCCGGAGCCCGCGCCCCGGCGGAGGATGGATTCAGTTGCCGCGGCTGATCGCGACCTTGCCGGTGCGGACGATCTCCTTGATGCCGAGGGGCCTCAGCAGGTTCAGGATCCCCTCGATCTTGGATTCGCCGCCGGTCACCTCGATCGTGAAGGACCGCGGCGTCACGTCCACGACCTTCCCGCGGAAGATGTCCACGAGGCGCAGCACCTCCGCCCGTGTGGACGCGTCCGTCGCCACCTTGATCAACACCAGCTCGCGGGCGACGTGCTCGCTCTCCGTGAGGTCGGTCACCTTGATCACGTTGATCAGCTTGTGGAGCTGCTTCGTGATCTGCTCGAGGATCTGCTCGCTGCCGTGGGTGACGATCGTCATGCAGGAGATGCTCGGGTCCAGCGTCTCCGCCACGTTCAGCGAGTCGATGTTGTACCCGCGCGCGCTGAACAGGTTCGCCACCCGGGCCAGCACGCCCGCCTCGTTCTCGACCAGGACCGAGATGGTTCGTCTCATCGCCATCCCTTCAGATTTGTGTCGGCCCGCGCGTTCGAAGGAGTCGGCCCTCGCGTTTCAGGAGTCGGCCCGCGCTTCGCGCGGGACCTCCGGGCGCGGGACCTCCGGCTCAAACCAGCAACATCTTGGAGAGCGGGGCGCCGGACGGGACCATCGGCATCACGTTCTCTTCGTAGGCCACCTGGAAGTCGATCACCACGGGCTTGGGCGTGGCGAAGGCCTTCTCGAGCACCGGCGCCACTTCCTCGGCTTTGGACGCGCGCAGCCCCACGCAGCCGAAGGCGTCCGCCAGCTTCACGAAGTCCGGGGCCACCGACAGATCGATGAACGAGTAGCGCCGGTCGTAGAAATACTGCTGCCACTGGCGGACCATGCCGAGGTTGCGGTTGTTGATGATGCAGACCTTGACGTTGAGCCCATACGCCGCGGCCGTGGCCAGCTCCTGCATCGTCATCTGGAAGCCACCGTCCCCCACGATCGCCAGCACCAGCCGGTCCGGGAAGGCCGCCTGGGCTCCCACCGCGGCCGGGAAGCCGTAGCCCATCGTGCCGAGCCCGCCGGAAGTCAGATTGCAGCGCGCGTTCCGGAAGTGGTAAAGCTGCGCCGTCCACATCTGGTGCTGGCCGACGTCGGTGGCCACCACCGCCTCGCCACGCGTCATCTCGTGGATCTTGTCGATCACGTACATCGCCGACAGCTCCCCCGGCCCCTGCTCGGTCATCGCGAGCGGGTGCTGGTCGCTCCACTCCCGGATCTGCCTCCACCAGGCATCGAGCTTCTGCGGATGATCGTCGAAGCGCCTGTCCGCTTCCACCAGATCGAGGATCTGGCGCAGGACCACCTTGCAGTCGCCCACCACCGGGATCTCGACGTGGACGTTCTTGCGGATCGACGTCGGGTCGATGTCGATGTGGATCTTCTTGGAGTTGACGCTGAACTCGTCGAGCTTCCCCGTGACCCGATCGTCGAAGCGCGCGCCGATCGCCACGAGGAGGTCGCAGGCGTTCACCGCCATGTTCGTCGCGTAGCGCCCGTGCATGCCCAGCATGCCGAGGCAGAGTGGATGGTTGCCCGGGAAGCCGCCGAGCCCCATGAGCGTCGGCGTCACCGGTGCGCCGAGCCGCTCGGCGAGCGCGCGCATCTCCGGGGCGGCATTCGCGTTGATCACCCCGCCGCCGATGTAGAGCACCGGACGGCGCGCCTCGAGGAGCGCGTCGACCGCCTTGCGGATCTGGCCCGGATGCCCCTCGACCGTGGGGTTGTAGTACTTCATCCGGATCGATTCGGGGTAGGCGAACTCGCAGGTCGCCGCCGTCACGTCTTTCGGCAGGTCCACGAGCACCGGCCCCGGCCGGCCCGTCATCGCGATGTGGAAGGCCTGCTTGATCGAGGCCGCCATGTCCTTGACGTTCTTCACCAGGATGTTGTGCTTCGTGACCGGGCGCGAGAGCCCCATGTTGTCGGCTTCCTGGAAGGCGTCGTTGCCGATCAGGTGCGTGGGGACCTGGCCGCTGAAGACCACCATGGGGATGCTGTCCATGAAGGCGGTGGCGAGTCCCGTGATGGCGTTCGTGAGCGCGGGGCCGGAGGTCACCAGGGCCACACCGGGTAGGCCCGTGGCGCGGGCATACCCGTCGGCCATGTGCACTCCGCCCTGCTCGTGGCGACAGAGGATGTGGCGCGGGAACTGGGAGCGGTAAATCTCGTCGTAGAGGTGCAGGACGGCCCCGCCGGGGTAGCCGAAGATCAGTTCGACTCCCTCCGCGCGGAGGCTCTCAACGAAGATCTTGGATCCGGTCATCTTCATGGTCTTCATCCTTCCCGGTCCGGGCCGGGCTCTTCCCGCGGGTGAGCACCGCGCGCCTTGTGGGCCGCGGCGTCGTTCCGCGCGGGGTCGGTGCCCGCATGGACCATCCGGTGAGACTCGGGCGATGCCCTCCCCAGGGCTGAAACGATCCTCCGTGGTGCAGGCCGCGGCTGTCGCGCGGGCGACTCGGTTGGACGGCGGCGCGGGGTGCGCCGGCCTCGAGGGCTTGCCTTGTACCCCTGCTGTTGACAGGTCCACGCCGGACTTTCCGGCGCATCGGACCTTTCCTGGTGTGGCTCGGTGTCAGGCGTGGCGGACGTGCGAGAGGATCTCCTCGATCCGGTCCTTCCCCGCCAGCTTGTACTTCTGGAGCCGTTTGCGCTCGACCGTCTGCTCGGGCGTGAGATACGCGCGCCGGTCCAGCTCGGAAATCTTCTCCTTGTATTCCAGGTGCTCGTCCCAGAGCTTCTTGAGTTCCTCGTTGTCCTTCGCGACTTCGGCGATCAACGCCTCGTCCTTCGGATCCATCAAAACCCCCCGCGAATGATCTCGAAACGGTTCACCCGATTCACGATATGCATGCTCCTCCAGGCCGGCGTCACCGAGCCCGGGCGCGTGACCCGCGCCTCCGGGGCCGGGCGCGAGATGCCTGGCGTGGGATGGTGCTGCGGGAACTTCGGCCCCCGCGAAGCGAACACCGGCCCCGTCCACGAAAAAAGGTCGGTCTCGACAATTCCGGTGGCAGGTAGCGGCTCGTCGCCCGGTGGAGCGCTCCGGCCCCCTCGTCGCCTGGAAGGGCTCGAGGGGCGGGCGCGCGGCGGGAAACCGCTATGTTTGCGTCATTCTATGGGAATCGCCGATCCCTGTCAACGCGTTTATCCGCCCCCGGACACCTCGAATCGCCCTCCGGATCGCATATAAGCCCCTGTTCTCGAAGGCCTTGGCGTCCGGAAGGTTCTCCGGCAATCCCTCCTCAGGAGGTCGCGGCGCTCTGCTTCCGAAGGAGGGCCAACTCGGCCTCGCTCGCTCGGCAGTACATCGGGGCGAGCGTGACCGCGTCCTCCACCTCGCCCCGGGCGATCTTCCGGAGCCCGAGCCACCCCGTCCAGGCCGCGCGCGGCTGCCCGGCGGGAGGAGGCGCGGCGATCGCACTATCGCCGAGCCGCTTCGCGAAGGCGTCGCGGCTCGCGGGAACACCGTCACCTAGCAGGAGGACCCTGCCCGCGACCGCCGCTTGCACGCGCGAAGCGAGATCGTCGGGCGTGAAGGCACCTTCCGCGAGGATCCGCCGCCATCCCTCCTCCGCACCGTCCCAGGCGAAGAGGGCGCCGTACACCTCGCCCTTCTTCGCGTCGAGGATGGCGCAGACCGGGTCCGCCGCGAGCGGCAGATTCCAGGCAAGCGCTTCGAGCGTGGGGACGGCGGCGAGCGGGAGCCGGTGCCCCTCGACCAGCCCCTTGGCGGTGGCCATCCCGACCCGGAGCCCCGTGAACGATCCCGGCCCCGCAGAAACCGCGACCCCCGCCAGGTCCCTCACGCGAAGTTCCGCCCCTTCGAGCACGCGGGCGATGGCCCCGAGGATTCGCTCGCCGTGGCTCACCGGCGACTCCAGCGTGATCTCGGCGAGGAGTCGGGCCGGAGTCACGAGCGCGATGGAACCCGTCGTCGTGCTGGTCTCGATGGCGAGAACGCAGGCATTCAAGCGTCGGCCCTCGCTTGCCCGGTGTGGCTCTTCGCGCTGCGCGGGACCTGCGCGCTCGGGACCTCCGGTCTCACATGAACCTCAGCCTCACGTCCTTGAGGAAGCCGACGATCTGATCCCAGGAGCGGGCGATGTCGTTGTAGAAGGCGACGCCGATGAGCAGGAGCAGCATCGTGAGCCCCACCTGCTGCGCGAGCTCCTTCTTGCGGACGCTGATGGGCTCCCGCTTCACCGACTCGATCACGAAGAACAGCAGGTGTCCGCCGTCGAGGATCGGGATCGGGATCAGGTTCAGGATCCCGAGGTTGATGGAGATGAAGGCCATCATGCGGAGGAACGTGTACAGGCCGTCCTGGGCCGCGTCCGCGGCCACCTTGCCGATCTGGATCGGGCCTCCGATGTTGTCGAGCCGCACTTCGCCGGTGAAGAGCTTCACCATTCCGCGGACCGTCATCACGCTCATCTGCCAGGCTTCGCCCAGGCCGAGCGTGAACGCCTTCACCGGGTTCCGCACGGTGCGCGACTCGATGATGCCGAAAGCCGGGCTGAAGGTTCCCACGCCGATGTAGTAGATCCGGCTCTCCTTCGCGAGCGGGTCGGAGTTGAATCGACGACCGGGCGTCACCCGGAACGTCTTTTCCTCCCCGTCGCGCCGCACGGTCACCGAGAGCGCCCTGCCGCCGCTCCCGCGCACCGCGTCGGTGAACTGCCTCCAGCCGGAGAGCGGCTTTGCATCGATAGCCACGAGGCGGTCACCCGCCCGGAGCCCCGCCTCCCCCGCCGGCGCGTGCCTCTCCACGCTGCTGATGAAGAACTCGGGATCCTCGAAGCCTGCGGCGACCGCCGCGGCCGCCGCGCCGGGGAGCGGGCGGGCCAGGATCATGCGTCCCCGCGTTTCCTTTGCCCCGTTCCGGAAGGAGATCTGCACCGTGCCGCTCCCCCCGGCAAGCGCCGCTCCGATCTCCTCCCGGCGGACGATCGGACGACCTCCGATCGAGGTGATCGTGTCACCCGTACGGATCCCCGCCTTCCAGGCCGGCGAGTCCGTGCGGCTCACGCCGGCGAGGGCGGGGGCATAGCCCGGGCTCAGTCCGACGTCCCCGATCCGCTGCATGTCGCCGAGCAGGTTCTCCACCGACAGGGTCTTCGGGGTGAGCGTCACCTCCCGCTCGCCGCCCCTGCCACGGACGGCGATCGCGAGCGGCTTGCCCCGACCCGCGTCGAGGGCGTCGGCGACCTCCTCCCACCAGTGCACGGGCTTCCCCGCGATGGCCACGATCCGGTCACCTGGCGCGATCCCCGCGCGGGCCGCCTCGGAGCCCGGCGTGACCGTCCCGATCGTGCTCGAAATCTGGGGGAACCCGGTCATGAAGACGAAGAAGAAGATCAGGATCGGCAGGACGAGGTTCATCCCCGGTCCCGCGAAGACGATCAGGAGCTTGTCCAGGAGCGGCTTGCTGGTGAGCGTGCGGTCGCGATCCTCCGGCGGGATCTCCTCCCCCGGGTTCTCTCCGAGCATCTTCACGTAGCCGCCGAGCGGGATCCAGGAGACGACGTATTCCGTCTCGCCGCGCGTCCAGCCGAAGATCCGGGGGCCAAACCCGATGGAGAACTTGAGCACCTTCACGCCCGCCCGCTTGGCGAACAGGAAGTGGCCCAGCTCGTGCACGAACACAAGGACGCCCAGCGTGATCACGAGCGGGAGGATGCTCCCTCCCACATTCAGGGCGTTCTGAATGAAGGCTTCCACGTCGCTCCTCGAAGGACAGGCCCCCCGTCGTGCTGGAGTCGGCCCTCGCTTTGCGCGGGACCTCCGGGCGCGGGGGACGGCGTTGACATCAGAGGGACGCGATCACGCGCGCGGCGTGCTCCCGCGCCCAGCCGTCGGCCGCGATGGCGTCGTCGATCTCCTTGAGCGGCCGGGGCACGTGGGCGTCCATCGTGCGGGCGATCGTCTCGGGGATGGCCGTGAAGCGCATGCGTCCCTCCAGGAACGCGCCCACGGCCATCTCGTTCGCCGCGTTCAGCACGGCGGGCTGGGTGCCCCCTTCCCGCAGGGCACGCGCCGCGAGCGCGAGCCCCGGGAACTTCTCCAGGTCGGGCGGCTCGAAGGTGAGCGTCCCCACCCGCGTGAGATCCAGGCGCTCCATCTGAAGCGGCAGCCGCTCGGGGAGCGCCAACGCGTAGGCGATAGGGCCCCGCATGTCCGGGACGCCCAGTTGCGCCAGCACGGAGCCGTCGATGAACTCGACGAGCGAGTGCACGATGCTCTGGGGATGGATGACGACTTCGATGGCGTCCGGCGGCAGATCGAAGAGCCAGCGCGCCTCGATCATCTCGAGTCCCTTGTTCATGAGCGACGCCGAGTCGATGGTGATTTTGGGCCCCATGTCCCAGTTCGGATGGCGGAGAGCCTGTGCGGGGGTCACCGCCGCCAGCGCCTCGCGCGGCGTCGTCCGGAAGGGGCCGCCGGAGGCCGTGAGCAACACGCGCCGCACGTCCTCCCGCCGCTGGCCGGCCAGACACTGGTGCACGGCCACGTGCTCGCTGTCCACCGGCAGGATCCGGACACCGCGCCGCCGGGCCTGCGCCACCACGAGCTCGCCCGCCATGACGAGCACTTCCTTGTTGGCGATGGCCACGTCGCGGCCCGCGTCTATCGCGGCCCAGGTGGGGTCGAGCCCCATGGCACCCACGAAGGCCGAGACGACGAGGTCCACGCCGTCGGCCGTCGCCACACGGACCGCGCCCTCGGGGCCCGTCAGGATCTCCACCTCGACGCCCGCCAGCCTCTCCGCGAGATCCGCCGACGCCCGCCCGTCGATCACGCTCACCGTGCGGGGCCGGAAGCGACGAACCTGCTCGGCCAGGAGCTCCATGTTCCGCCCCGCGGCGAGCGCCGCTACCTTCAATCGATCGGGAAAATCCCGCACGATCTTGAGCGTGCTCACCCCGACGGACCCCGTCGAGCCCAGGATCGCGAGCCCCTTCGGCATCATGCCTCCCGGCGCGAGATCGTCATGGCCGGCGCGGCCCTCCGGCCTGTTACGTTCAGACTATTGTCGGCCCGCCCTTCGGGCGCGACCTCAGCCAGATTTTGTCGGCCCGCCCTGCGGGCGAGACCTCAGGTCAGATTTTGTCGGCCCGCCCTGCGGGCGAGACCTCAGGTCAGATTTTGTCGGCCCGCCCTGCGGGCGCGATCTCCGGCGGGCCGCCGCCGATCTGCTCGCTCGTGAGCCCGAAGCGGCGCTCGCGGGCGGCGAAGTCGTCGAGCGCGGCCTCGAGGTCGGCCTTGCCGAAGTCGGGCCAGAGCGTGTCGGTAACGTAGAGCTCCGCGTAGGCGATCTGCCAGAGGAGGAAGTTGGAGACCCGCTGCTCGCCGCCCGTGCGGATCAGGAGATCGGGGTCCGGATGATCGCGCGTGGAGAGGTAGCGCTGGAAGATCGACTCGTCGAGCGACGCGAGGGCCAGCCGCCCCTCCAGCACGTCCTTCGCCGCGGCGCGCGCGGCGTCCACGATCTCCTGACGGCCTCCGTAGGAGAGCGCGAAGGTGAGCGCCATCGTGTCGTTCGCCTCGGTCTTGAGGATCGTCTCGTCCAGCAGCGTCCGGACGTCCGCGGGGAGATGACCCAGCCGGCCGATAGCGCCGATCCGGATCCCGTTCTCCATCATCTCGTCGATCTCGCTGCGGAGGTAATGCTTGAGGAGCGACATCAGCTCCTTCACCTCGATCTCCGGGCGGCTCCAGTTCTCCCAGGAGAAGGCGAAGAGCGTGAGTCGCTTCAGGCCGAGGTCGTTCGCCGCGCGCACCACGGTCCGCACGGCATCGACGCCCTTGCGGTGGCCGAGCGCGCGCGGAAGCCCGCGGCGGGTGGCCCAGCGGCCGTTGCCATCCATGATGATGGCGACGTGGCCGGGGCGATTGTGCGATTCGGGACTCGTCATGAAACGCTTTGGTTTCCGGGGCGCGCGGGAGGGGCGTTCGCGGCGGGTGCGGAGGCTCAGACCGTGAGGATCTCTTTCTCCTTGGCCTCCACCACCTGCTCGACCTTCGCGTTGTGCTCGTCCGTGATCTTCTGGATCCGGTCCTGCGCCTTGCGGCTCTCGTCCTCCGTCACCGCGCCCTTCTTCTCCAGCTCCTTCACCTTGTGGATCGCGTCCCGCCGGTGGTTGCGGATCTCGACGCGGAACTCCTCCGCCGTCTTCTTCACCACCTTGACCAGATCCCGGCGCCGCTCCTCGGTGAGGTCCGGGATCGGAATGCGAATGACCTTGCCGTCGCTGGAGGGGGTCAGGCCGAGCTCGGACTTCTGGATCGCCTTCTCGATGTCCTGGATCACCTTGGGATCCCAGGGGGCGATCGTGATCAGCTTTGGGTCCGGAACCGAGAGCGTGGCGAGCTGGTTCAGCGGGGTGGGCGTCCCGTAGTAGTCCACGCGCACCGGCTCGAGGAGGGAGAGGTTCGCGCGGCCCGTGCGGATTCGGGAGAGGTCGTGGCGGAAGGCCGCGACGGCCTTCTCCATGTGATCCTTCGTATCCTTCAGAGTCCCGTCGAGTACGACGTTCGGTTCCGTCATCGCTGGCTCCGGTGCCTCCAAGGGAGGAGTCCGCCCTCGCCGCGTATCAGGCCCGGCCGGTCCGCGCTGCGTGCGGAACTTCCGGGGGCCCTCAGGTCAGAAGTCAGCCCTCGCTCCGCTCGGGACCTCCGGCGCGCCCTAGCTCACCGTGGTTCCGACGGACTCGCCGATGATCACCCGGCGTAGGTTTCCGTTGGTCTTGATGTTGAAGACCACGATCGGAATCTTGTTGTCCATGCAGAGCGAGATCGCCGTGGCGTCCATCACGCGGAGGTTCCTCTGCAGGACGTCCAGGTAGGTGAGGCTGTCGAACTTTACCGCGGAGGGGTTCACCTTGGGATCGCTGTCGTAGACCCCGTCCACCTTCGTGGCCTTCAGGATCACCTCGCTGTGCGTCTCGAGCGCCCGCAGGGCGGCCGCGGTGTCCGTCGTGAAGTAGGGGTTGCCGGTGCCGGCCGCGAAGATCACGATCCGCCCCTTCTCCATGTGCCGCACGGCGCGCCGCCGGATATAGGGCTCGGCGACCTCCTGCATGTGAATCGCCGACAGGACCCGCGTGTAGGACCCGCGCTTTTCCAGGGCATCCTGCAGCGCCAGGGCGTTCAACACCGTGGCGAGCATCCCCATGTAGTCGGCGCTGGCCCGGTCCATTCCCTCGGCGCTCGCTGCGATCCCGCGGAAGATGTTCCCGCCCCCCAGGACGATCGCCAGCTCGATGCCGATTTGCTGGACCTCCCGGATCTCCCCCGCGATGGCGTCGATCGTGCGAGGGTCGATCCCGTACTGTCCCTCCTCCGTGAGGGCCTCGCCCGTGAGCTTCAGGAGCACGCGCTTGTACCTGGGCTGGTCCTGCGGGCTCATGCGGTCCTCCCCCTTCCCCGCCGCGGCGCAACCTCCCGCCGGAACCGGGCCCGGGTCACTCGCCGAGCTGGTAGCGGACGAAACGGCGCACCTGGACGTTCTCGCCGACCTTCGCGCGCAGCTCCGTGAGGAGATCGCCGACGGTCATGTTCTGGTCCTTCACGTAGGCCTGCTCCAGCAGACAGATGTCGCTGTAGAATTTCTCGATCTTCCCGCCGACGATCTTCTCGATCACCTTCTCGGGCTTCCCTCCCTCGGCGGCCTGCGCGGCGTAGATCTTCCCCTCGCGCTCGATCACCTCGGCGGGGACGTCCTCGCGCCGGACGTGCAGCGGGTTGGCCGCCGCGATCTGCATGGAGAGGTTGCGGGCGAACTCCTGGAACTCCGGCGTGCGCGCTACGAAGTCGGTCTCGCAGTTCACCTCGACCAGGACGGCGATCTTGCCTCCCGCGTGCACGTAGGTCCCGATCACGCCGTCCTTCGCCGCGCGGACCTCCTTGGCCCGTGCGCTCGCCAGGCCCTTCTGGCGGAGCAGGTCGAGGGCCTTCGCCTCGTCGCCCTTCGACTCATTGAGCGCCTTCTTGCAGTCCATCATCCCCACGCCCGTCTTCTCGCGCAGGCGCCGGACCATCTCGGCCGTGATCTCCACCTTGTTCGTCTCCGTCGTCGTTCGGGTGCGTTTGCGGGTCGAGGCGGGTGCCGCCGCTCAGGTCGCGGGGGCGGCCGGCGGCTCGGGCTTCTGCTCTTCCTCGTCCGCGACCTCGGTCCCCGGGGAGATGTAGGCGCGCATGCCGCCCGGCTTCTCCACGAAGGACTCTTCCTTCGCCTCCGCCTTGTCCTCCCGGGCCTGGCCCTGCTCCTCCCACCGCTTGAGGCCTTCCTGGACGGCGTCGCCGATCTTCTCGCAGAAGAGCCGGATCGCCCGCAGGGCGTCGTCATTGCCCGGGATCACGTGGGTCACGTCATCGGGGTCGCAGTTCGTGTCGACGACGGCCACGACCGGGATGCCGAGGCGCTTGGCCTCCTTCACCGCGATGTGCTCCTTCTTCACGTCGATCAGGAAGAGCGCGTCGGGAAGCCGATCCATCGCCTTGATGCCGGCGAAGCTCTTCTGGAGCTTCTCGATTTCCCGGGTGAGCGCGGCGGCCTCCTTCTTCGAGAGCTTGGCGAAGGTGCCGTCGTCGCGCATGGTCTCGAGCTGCTTGAACCGGTCGATGCTCTTCTTGATCGTTCGGAAGTTCGTGAGCATGCCGCCCAGCCAGCGGTTGTTCACGTAGATCTTGCCGGTGCGTCCGGCCGCCTCGGCGATGGCCTCCTGGGCCTGCTTCTTGGTGCCGACGAAGAGGATTTTCCCGCCGCGGCCAACGGTGTTGACGACGAAACCGCAGGCGCGGTTGAAGAGATCGACGGTCTGCTGGAGATCGACGATGTAGATGCCGTTCCTGGCGCCGAAGATGTAGGGCTTCATCTTCGGGTTCCAGCGCTTGGTCTGATGGCCGAAGTGGACCCCGGCCTCGAGCAGTTCCTTCATACCGACGTTGGGCATTGCTGTTGTCTCCGGGTTCTGCCTCCGCCGCGCTTTTCCCGCGGGTGCGGGAGGGCGCCCTCGACCCGCGGCCACCCGGCCGCGGGACCCGTCCGGACGCGAGGGGCCTTCCTGCGGGAATCGGAGGAAAGACCGCGCGCGCTCCTAGGAGAGGCGCCCGTCACGCGGCGTGCGTGATGTAAAACCGCGAATTTTTAACATGATTACGCCTGGGGCGCAACCTCGGCGGTGCCGGGCGGGCCATCAACTCCGGTAGTCGGCGTTGATCCGGATGTAATCCTCCGTGAGATCGCATGTGAGCACCTCCGCCTTGCCCCGCCCGGCGCCCAGATCGATGCCGATCTCGTAGGCGTCTGCGCGCATGACCCGCCGCGCCGCCTCCTCCGCCGCCGGGCCCAGCCAGCGCCCGCACCGCAGGAGGACCGCCTTGCCGAATCGGATGCCGATCCGGTCCGGGCGAATCCGCGCCGGGGAGGCGCCCAGCGCCTGCACGATCCGGCCCCAGTTCGGGTCCTCCCCTCGCAGTGCCGTCTTCACGAGGGGGGAATTGCCCACCGCGTACGCGGCGAGTCGCGCCTGGCGGTCCGTCCGCGCGCCGCGCAGGTGAATCACGACCCGCTTGGTCACCCCTTCGCCGTCCGAGACGATCGCCTCCGCGAGCTCGCGGCAGACCTCCGCCACCATGCGGGCGAATCGCTTCCCCGAGGGCCCCGCCGGCGCGAGGGGACCTCGGCACTGCGCCCCGCTCGCGAGAATCACGGCCGTGTCGCTCGTGCTCATGCAGCCGTCGATCGTCACCCGGTTGAAGCTCCCGTCGCAGGCCTCCCGAAGCACGCGCCGCAGGAACGGCGCCGGCACCGCGGCGTTCGTGGCAAGGAAGACAAGGAGCGTCGCCATGTGGGGCTCGATCATCCCCGCGCCCTTGGCGATGCCCAGGACGCGCACGTCCCCTTCGGCGAGCCGCGCTTTCCGCAGGGCGAGCTTCGGACGCGTGTCGGTCGTCATGATCGCCTCGGCGGCCTCCTGCCATCCCGTGGCCGAGAGGCACGCGACGAGGCCGGGGAGCGCCGCGGACATCTTCCCGAGCGGGAGCCTCGAGCCGATCACGCCGGTGGAAGACATCAGGACGGCGCCCTCGCGCACGCCCAGCGCCGCCGAGGCCTGCCGCGTGATCTCGCGGGTGTCACGCGTGCCCGCCTGGCCGGTGTAGGTATTCGCGCAGCCCGAATTCGCGAGAACCGCGTGGGCGCGGCCCCGGGCCAGGCGGGCGCGGGAGATGAGCACGGCGGGCGACTTCACCTGGTTCGTCGTGAACACGCCCGCGGCCGTTGCGCCCTGGGGGCAAAAAATCAGGGCCATGTCCCTGGCCCCGCTCTTCTTGATCCCGCTCGCCGTGCCGCCGGCGAGGAACCCCGGAACCCAGGGTGGTGTCTTCAAACGCTCCTCCTCAGAAAGTCGGCCCTCGCGTTCTCGGACTCGACCGCGCTTCGCTCGGGATCTCCGGCTCAGAAAGTCGGCCCTCGCGTTCTTGGAGTCGACCCGCGCTTCGCTCGGGATCTCCGGGCGAGGGACCTCCGGCTCAGAAAGTCGGCCCTCGCGTTCTCGGAGTCGATCCGCGTGCCCCTAGCGGCCGTGGCAACGCTTGTACTTCCGGCCCGAGCCGCAGGGGCAGGGATCGTTGCGGCCCACCTTCGGCGCGTCGCGCCGGGCGGGAGCGGGCTCCGCCTCCTCGCCGCGGTTCAGGACCAGCTTTTGCGCCTTCGGGGCAATGACGGGCGGCGGCTCCTCCATGCGAACCGGCTCGGGCGGCTGGAACTTGAAGAGGCGCTCGAGGAAGTCCCCCTTCATCGAGGCAAGCATCTCCTCGAACATCTCGAAGCCCTCCTTCTGGTACTCCTGCTTGGGGTCCCGCTGCCCGTAACCGCGCAGGCCGATCCCCTCCTTCAGGTGGTCCATGTTGAGAAGGTGATCCTTCCAGTGGGTGTCGAGGCTCTCCAGCAGGAACTGCCTGGCCCACCCCTGGAGCGTGGGATAGTCGATGGCGGCGAAACGCTCGGCCAGGTCCTGGCAGCGGGCGGCCTTCTCGTCGTGGCGGGCCGCGACGGCGTCGTGGAGGATCGCCCGGAAGGCGCGTGGATCCTTACCCGTGAGGGTCTCCGGGCGGAGATCGAGATCGATCCCGAAGCGCTGCCGTAGCTGGCGCTGCGCGCCCTCGAGGTCCCAGTCCTCCGGAGCCGTCCGCTCCTCTGCGCAGGTGTCGGCGATCTGGTCCACCGCCTCCTCCATCCACTCCCCGATCTCCCCGGAGAGGTCGTCGGCGGCGAGCACCCGCTTGCGCTCGTCATAGATCACCGTGCGCTGCTTGTTCATCACGTCATCGTACTCGATCAGGTGCTTGCGGATGTCGAAGTTGTGCGCCTCGACCTTCTTCTGGGCGTTCTCGATGGCCCTGGTGACCAGGCCGTGCTCGATGGCCTCCCCCTCCTGCATGCCGAGCTTCTCCATGAGGGGCGAGATGCGGTCCGATCCGAAGATGCGCATCAGGTCGTCCTCGAGGGAGAGATAGAAGCGCGAGGAGCCCGGATCGCCCTGCCGCCCGGCCCGGCCGCGGAGCTGGTTGTCGATCCGGCGCGACTCGTGCCGCTCGGTGCCGATGATGTGCAGACC
>JBGPLH010000028.1:0-17922 GCA_041486365.1 Thermodesulfobacteriota bacterium
ACCAGGACTTGAGCCGCCCCTCGAGGCCGCGGATCTCCCGCGTGAGCGCGTCCAGCGCGGCCGCGTTGTTCAGGTTCGCCTCCCGGGTGCGCAGCGGCTCGAGGAACGTGTCGAACACTTCCTGGCGCAGGGCCCGGATCATCTCCCGGCGCTTCTGCTTCTGCATCGTGCGGTAGGCCTCCGCGAGCCGCTCCTCCGCCATGGCCTTGAAGCGCCTGAAGAGATCGACGTGGGGCGAGGTCGCCTCTCCGGCCGGCGTCGAGCCCGCGATCACCGACTCCATGAGCGCGAAGGTGAGCGGCTGCGTGACGGCCACCTTCCCCGTCGGCTCGCCGCGCTCCCGCTTCGCCGCGTCCGAGGCCGCCCGCAGCTCCCGCTGGATGGCGATGATCGGCTTGATCGCCTCGTGGCCGAAGATCAGCGCCTCGACGATCTCCTCTTCCGGGATCTCCTTGCCGCCGCCCTCCACCATCACGATGGCGTCCTGGCTGGCCGCGAGGATGAGGTTCAAATCGCACTCCTGCATCTGCGCGATGGTCGGGTTGACGATGTGCTCGCCGTTGATCCGCCCGACGCGCACGCCGGCGATCGGGCCGAGGAAGGGGATGTTGGAAATCTCGAGCGCGGCGCTTGCTCCCGTGATCGCGAGAACGTCGGCGTCGGTGTCGGGGTCGGAGGAGAGGACCGTGGCGATGATCTGCGTCTCGTTCCGGAACCCTTCCTGGAAGAGGGGCCGCAGCGGGCGGTCGATGAAGCGCGAGGTGAGGGTCTCCTTCTCCGTCAGCCTTCCTTCGCGCTTGAAGAAGCCGCCGGGGATGCGGCCGGCCGAGAAGGTCTTCTCGAGGTAGTCGACGGTGAGGGGGAAGAAGTCGATCCCCTCCCGGGGCGAGTCGGAGGCCACGGCGGTAACGAGCACCATGGTTTCCCCGTAGGTCACCAGCACCGCGCCGTTGGCCTGGCGGGCCATCGATCCCGTCTCCAGCGTCAGGGTCCTGCCTCCGAAAGCCGTGCTCAACTGAATGGACATGTTCTCCCTATCCTTCCTGCGGGCACGGGGCCCTTGCCCCGCCCCTCGTGGCGGACGCCCCGGCCCCTTGTGGGGGAGGCGCGTCGCCTGTCCTGCGCCGAACGTGTTGCCGTTCCCGCGGGACTCCCCGCGAGGACCGGACGGCGCGTCAGATCGCCCCGCGGGTCCCGCGGAGCTGCGTGAATTCGCTTGTTCGCGGACCCGGGCCCCGCGCGATTCCCCGGGAACGTTACTTCCGGATCCCGAGACGCTCGATGACCTTGCGGTAGCGCTCGATGTCCTTGCGCTTCAGGTACTCGAGCAGGCGGCGCCGCTTGCCCACGAGCTTGAGGAGGCCCACCCGCGAGTGGTGATCCTTCATGTGCGTCTTGAAGTGCTCGGTGAGGTACTCGATGCGGCCGGTGATGAGCGCGACCTGCACCTCCGGCGACCCCGTGTCCCCCGCGTGGGTGGCGTAGGAGCCGATCACCTCGGTCTTCTTTTCCTTGGCAAGCGCCATCGTCGATCCCTCCTGGTCCGCCCCGGCGGGGCGGCCGATTGTCGCCGCTGGCGCCGGATCCGGGCGCCAGGGCCGATGTGGGTTCACACGTCCGTCGTAGCTTCTCCCGGGTCGCGCCCGTCGGCGCCGTCGCCGTGAAACACGCGCAGCGCGCGCAACCGCAGGCGGCCGGAGCGTTCGCCGACCCCCTCCGCCAGCGCGGCGAGCCGGCCTTCTGAATCGATCACCATCACCCGATGGCCCGCGTCGAGATCGGGGGGCGCATCGGGCATCTGCCCATGGCGCGCCCGCGCGGCGTCGTCCGCGTCCACCGGAAGCGGTCGGAAGCCGGGGAGCGCCTGCGGGAGGCCGATCAGTCGCCCGGCGGCCAGGGCGCCGTTCTCCGCGAGCAGGGCCTCAAGCCTCGCGGCCTGATCGATCGAGAACGCCCCGCTCTTCGTCCGCCGCAGCGCCGCGAGCGTCGCGCCGCAGCCGAGCGCCTCGCCCAGATCGGCGGCGAGGGTCCGCACGTAGGTGCCCTTCGCGCAGGCGATCCGGAGCGTGACTTCCGGCGGCGCGAACTGCTCCACGGCGATGGCGTCCACGCGGGCCCGGCGCGGAGCCCGCTCCACTTCCTGCTCCGCGCGGGCCAGGGCGTGCAACCGCACCCCTGCGTGCTTGAGGGCCGAGTACATGGGCGGGACCTGCGTGATCTCCCCGATGAACGCCTGAAGCTCCCGGTAGAGATCCGCCCGCGTCACGCCGCGCCCGTCGCTCTCGCGCAGGACGCGCCCCGTGACATCCTGGGTGTCGGTCACGACGCCCAGCCGCAGGGTCGCGACGTACTCCTTGTCCCCCTCCATCAGGTAGCGCGCGATCTTCGTCCCCTCGTTCACGCAGACGACGAGGAGGCCGGTGGCCATGGGATCGAGCGTGCCCGCATGGCCGGTCTTTCGGAATCCGGGGACCTTCCGAAGCCGCTCCACCGCGTCGTGGGAGGTGAGCCCCGGCGGCTTGTCCACGAGGAGCACGCCGTCCGGCCCCGGGGCCAGCCGGCGGGCCGCGCTAAAGGAGTGCCTGCGCGCGGGCGACGATCGCACGCTTCACGTCCTCGAGCCGGCCGCGCACCGCGCAGCCCGATGCGTTGCGGTGGCCGCCGCCGCCCCACTCTCCCGAGATCGCCGTCGTGTCGACGAGGCCGTTCCCCCGGAGCGACACCTTCCAGTGGTCGGGGCCCAGCTCGCGCAGGAGCACGGCCAGGTCCACCCCCTCGATGCTCCGCGGGTAGTTCACGAAGTTCTCCACGTGCTCCGCGCTCGTCCCGGTCCCCTCGAACATCTCGCGGCTCACCACCACCGTCGCGATCCGGCCGTCCGCCGTCCGCTCGAGGGAGCCGAGGACGAGGGCCAGCAGGCGAAGGGTCTTCTCCTCGTTCGAGTCGAAGAGACGCTGGGAAACGAAATCGGGCTTGGCGCCGGCGCGCACGAGATCGGCCGCCGCCTCGAAGGTCTCAGGCCCGGCGTTGGAGTAGCGAAAGGAGCCGGTGTCGGTGACGAGCCCGCAGAGCAGGCTCGTGGCGACCGGCGGGGAGATAGGATGGCCGAGGCGCCGCAGCACCCGGTAGACGAGGAGCGCCGTCGCCGAGGCCCGCGGATCGACGTAGCTCACCTCGGCGAACCCGAGGCTGGAGACGTGGTGGTCGAGGTTCACGAACCGGAACTCCGCACGACGGGCCAGCATCTCGTCGCCCACCCGCTCCAGCTCTCCGCAGTCGCAGACGATCACCGTGTCCCCGGCCCGCGCGTCCCGCAGGCTCTGCACCACGCGGTCGGCCCAGGGGAAGGGACGCAGCACGCGGGGGACGGGATCGGCGTTGTAGAAGAGCACCTGCTTCCCCATCTCCCCGAGCGCCCCGCCCAGGCCGAGGCTCGAGCCGAGCGCGTCCCCCTCGGGGTTGCGGTGCGCGGTCACGACGAAGCGATCCCGCTCGCGGATCACCCGCGCGACCGCGTCGAGCCCGGGGTCGGGCTCGGGCGTCGCCCGCGGGGCGCGAAGGGTGGCCTGCTCCGTCATTCGATCCCTTTCAGCAGCCGGTCGATGCGCGCCCCGCTGTCCAACGATTCGTCGTAGAAGAAGCGGAGCTCCGGGGCGAACTTGAGCGCGAGCCGATGCCCGAGCTCCCTCCGCATGAACCCCGCGGCCGCCTGGAGCCCCTGCAGGCTCTCCGCCCGCTCGGACTCCGCGCCGATCCGGCTGAAGTAGACCTTCGCCTTGCGCAGGTCCGGCGACATCACGACATCCGTGATGGTCACGAAACCGATCCGGGGGTCCTTCAGATCGCGCAGGAGCATGGCGGAGAGCTCCTCGCGGATCGTCTCCCCCACGCGCGTGAGCCGCTTGGGAATCATCGGAAAACCTTCGACCGCCTTCGGGCCGCCGCGCGGCCGGCGCTAGTCCTCATCCCCGGGGAGATCCCCGGCGTCGATCGCGTCCGGGTCGGCGGCGTCGGGCTCCTCCCATTCCTCCGCGCCCTCGTCGGACCCCGCCGACTTCTCGGAGAAGCGCCCTTCCTGGAAGCCGTCGTTGAAGTGCAGCACCTCGGTCCAGGTGTCCACCAGCTCGGCCAAGGCGAGCGAGACGATGAAGTTCTGCACGTTGGAGAGCTGCGACTGGACGTGCGGCCCGTCGTTCCCCGTGACGGCGAGCCCCAGATCGATCCGGCGCCAGAGGTCGTTGGAGCCCACCTCCGCGATCGCCACGTTGAAGCGGTGGCGGACCCGATCCTTGATCCGCGAGAGCACGCTCCGCTTGGCCTTGAGCGAGCGCCCGGAGGGGATCACGAATCGCATGCGGCACACGCCGACGACCATGATTCACGTTCCCAGCCGCGCCGCGGCCGGCGTCAGGGGGCGGGAGCCGACGACTGCAACCGCGTGGCCAGCTCCTCGACGTTGAAGGTCTCGATCACGTCGCCCACCTTGACGTCGTTGTAGTTCTCGAGCTTGATACCGCACTCGAGCCCCGACTGGACCTCGCGCACGTCGTCCTTGAACCGCCGGAGCGTCTGGATTTTGCCCGTGTACACCGGCACCGAATCGCGCAGGAGGCGCACCTGGACGCCGCGCGCGATGGTGCCGTCCGCCACGATGCAGCCGGCGATGGTCCCGATGCCCTTGATGGTGAACGTATTGCGCACCTCGGCGTGGGCCGTGATGTGCTCCTTGAGCGTGGGCTTGAGGAGCCCTTCCATGGCCCGCCGGACGTCGTTCACCGCGTCGTAGATCACGCTGTACAGATCGATCTCGACCTTCTGCTGCTCCGCCAGCGCCTGCGCCCTGCCGTCGGGGCGGACGTTGAAGCCGATCACGACCCCGTTGGAGGCGCTGGCGAGGTTCACGTCGTTATCGCTGATGCCCCCCACGCCGCCGTGGATCACCCGCACGAGGACGTCGGCGCCGGAGAGCTTGCCCAGCGCGTCGCGCACCGCCTCGACCGATCCCTGCGTGTCGGCCTTGAGGACGATCCGCAGCTCCTTCGTCTCGCCCTTCTGGATCTGCGCGAAGAGCTCCTCGAGGCTCTGCTTGGCGGGCGCGGCCACCTGCCCCTGGCGAAGCTTCGCCGCGAGCCGCTCGGCCACCTCCTTGGCCACGCGCTCGTCCTTCACGGCGTTCAGCGGCTCGCCGGCCATCGGTACGCCCGACAGGCCCAGCACCTCCGCGGGCAGGCCCGGCGTCGCCGCCTCGAGCTTGCGGCCGCGGTCGTCGACCAGCGCGCGCACACGGCCGTAAAAGGGCCCGGCCACGACGGCATCGCCGGCCCTGAGCGTCCCTTCCTGGACCAGCACCGTGGCGACCGGCCCGCGCCCCTTATCGAGGCGGGCCTCCACCACGACGCCCCGGGCGAGCTTCTTCGGATTCGCCTTGAGCTCGAGCACCTCGGCCTGGAGCAGGATGCTCTCGAGCAGCTCGTCGATCCCGGTCTTCGCCTTGGCGGACACGGGCGCGTAGATCGTCTCGCCGCCGAAGGATTCCGGGACGAGCCCGTACTCCATCAGCCGGTTGCGCACGCGATCCACGTCGGCGCCCGGTTTGTCCATCTTGTTGATCGCCACGATGATCGGCACGCCGGCGGCCTTCGCGTGATCGATCGCCTCGATCGTCTGCGGCATCACACCGTCGTCGGCGGCCACCACGAGCACGACGATGTCGGTCGCCTTCGCGCCGCGGGCGCGCATGGCCGTGAAGGCCTCGTGGCCCGGCGTGTCGAGGAAGACGATCTCGCCGCGCGGCGTGGTGACGTGATATGCGCCGATGTGCTGGGTGATCCCACCGGCTTCGCCGGCGGTGACGTTCGTCTGGCGGATCGCGTCGAGGAGCGACGTCTTGCCGTGATCGACGTGTCCCATCACGGTGACGACGGGCGGGCGCGGCGCCACGTCCTCCGGCCGATCGGCGCGCGCCCCCGTCTCGATCAGGCTCTCGACCGCCACCGCCACGTTCTCGATCTCGTAGCCGAACTCGTGGGCCACGAGTGAGGCGGCGTCGGCGTCGATGAGGGCGTTCAGGTTCGCCATCACACCGATCCCCACGAGCTTGCGGATCACGTCCGCCGCCTTGACGCCCATGCGCTTGGCCAGCTCGCCCACGGCGATCTGCCCTTCGATCCGGAGGTTCCGCTTGGAAGCCTTCGGCGTCGTGATCTCGGTCTTGCGCGATTCCTTCTTGATGACGGTGCGCTTGCGGTAGGAGGATCGCTGCGGCGTGAAGGCCGGGGCGCCGCCTCCGGGGCCCGGCGTGCCCGGTGAGCCGGGGCGCCAGGGGAGTCCCCGCCGCGCCAGCGTCGGGACCTCCTCGGGCAGGACGTCGATCACCTCCCGCGCCTTGCGGGCTGCGGGCTTGAGCCCCTTCTTCTTCGGCTTGAGCTCCTCGCGCTCGCCCCGCCGCTTTCCGAGCTCGTCGAGCTCCAGCGCGGTCGGCGCGGGGGCGATGGCGGGTAGGGCCGCTTCCCGCGCGATCTCCGGGGCAGGCTCGCCCCCCGCGGCGAGCGGCTCGGGGACGATGTCGGCGGGCTCGGCTCCGCCCGGAAGCACCGCCTCGGCCGCCGTCTCCGCGGACCGCGCCTCGGGCTCCGCCTCCGCGGGTTTCTCGGCGCTCACGCGACGGCGGATCACCGTGCCTCCCACCCTTTTCTCGACGGTGCGCCCGCGCTTGAACTCGGCGATCTTCAGCTTGATCTTCTCAATGTCCTCCTCGGGGATGGCGCTCATGTGCGATTTGATCGGCATCCCGATCGCGCTCATCAGCGACACGAACTCCTTGTTCTCGATCCCGAGTTCCTGCGCCATCTGGAAGGCTCTCAATTTCGCCATGGTGTCCCCCGGGGGGATGCCCCGCGCCTACGACCGTTCGTTCTCGCCGCTCGACGCGCTCTCGCTCGCGGCCGCGCGGATACGCTCGGCCTGGTAGTCACGCGCCGCGTCCTGCAGCTTCTCGGCCATTCCCTCGCCGATCCCCGGCAGCTTCTGGAGATCCTCGAGCGAGGCGTTCAGCACGTCCTGCACCCGCGCGAAGCCGGCGGCCCGCAGCTCGGTGCCCATCTGCTCGTCCACGCCCTTGATGTTCTCGATCGCGTCCGGCTCCAGGGGCGGGGCCAGCGCGGCGATCCTCTGGGCCTCCGCGGCCGCGGCCAGCTCCGCCTCCTTGACCGCGCGCGCCTCGGCGTCCGCCCGGGCCTGGGCCTCCGCGGCGGCCGCCGCGGCCGCCGCCGCGGTCGCCTGCACCTCCGGGTCCGCCGCGCCCGAGCGCAGCCGCTCGGCCAGCTCCTGTCCGATGCCGGGGAAGCTCCCCAGCTCCTCCACCGGCGTGTCCGCCAGCTCCGCCAGCGACGTGATGCCCTGGTTGATCAGCACCTGGGCGATCATCTCGGTCATGCCGGGCACGTGCATGAAGGCCGCCTTGGCCTGCTCGGCCTCCTGCATCGCCTTCGTCTCGCTCTTGATGTCAATCCGCCAGCCGGTGAGCATCACCGCGAGGCGCACGTTCTGGCCACGCTTGCCGATGGCGAGGGAGAGCTGATCGTCGGGGACCACGATCTCCATGGACCGGGCCTCTTCCTCCAGGATCACCTTGGAGACCTGCGCCGGCGCGAGCGCGTTGCAGACGAACTTCGCCGGGTCGGGGCTCCAGGCCACGATATCTATCTTCTCCCCCCGCAGCTCCTGGACGACCGATTGCACGCGCGATCCCTTGACGCCCACGCAGGCGCCCACGGGGTCGACATCGCTGTCGCGGGAGGCGACGGCCACCTTCGCGCGACCGCCCGGCTCGCGCGCGGCCGAAACGATCCGCACGATCCCCTCGTGCATCTCGGGGACCTCGAGCTCGAACAGCTTGATCAGGAATTCGTTGGACGCCCGGCTCATGACGATCTGCGGGCCCTTGGTGACCTTCTGGACGTCGACGATGAGGCCGCGAACGCGGTCGCCTGGGCGGTAGGACTCGCGGGGAATCTGCTCCTTCACGGGCATGATGGCCTCGGCGCGTCCCAGGTCGACGATCATGTTCCCCTTCTCGAACCGCCGGACGATCCCGTTGACGATCTCGCCCTTCCGGTCCTTGTACTCGTTGTAGATGATGTCGCGCTCGGCGTCGCGCACGCGCTGGATGATCACCTGCTTGGCCGTCTGGGCGGCGATCCGACCGAAATCCGTGGAGTCCATCTTGATCCCGAGGCTGTCGCCTATCTCCGCCTCGGGATCGAGCTTGTGCGACTCTTCCATGGCGATCTGGGTCTCGGGATCCTCCACCTGCTCGACCACCGTCTTGAACTCGAACAGCTCTATCTCGCCCGACTCCTCGTTGAAGCGCGCCTCGATCTCCTTGATGGCGCCAAACTTCTTCTTCGCCGCCGTGAGCATGGCGGCCTCGAGCGCCTCGATGAGGATCGCTTTGTCGATCCCCTTGTCCTTGCCGACCTGTTCGATCACACGCGCCAGTTCGGAAAGCATCCGTTTCACTCCGTGCATGCCGCGCGAAGCGGCGTGGAGATTCGGTTCAGGGCCGGCCGCGCCGGGGAGGCCGCGCGGGCGCCAGGAGTTCCGGGTCCAGCCGCGCCTGTGCGACGAGGGACCTCGGGATGCAGACTTCCCCCTCCTGGGTGTCCAGCGTCAGAGCGTCCGCATCGGGATCGTAGGCCCGGAGGGTGCCCGTCCAGCTACGCCGAGTCATGGCGGATTCCGCGGGCTCCCCGAGCGGCGCGTTCAGGTGGACCCGCACCCGCGATCCCTCGAAGCGCTGGTAGTCCCCCGGCGTGAGGAGCGGCCGATCCACGCCCGGCGAGCTCACCTCGAGCCGGTACCGGCAGGGGATCAGGTCGAGCCCGTCCAGGAGCCTTCCCACCGCCCCGCTCGCCCGCGTGCAGTCCTCGAGGCTCACGAGCCCCTCCGGCTTGTCGAGCATGAGCCGAAGGTGCGCATGCCCGCGGGTCGGGGCGAAATCGAGCCGGAGGAGTTCGAGACCCAGCTCCTCCACCGCCGGCGCGATCGCGCGCCGGACTTCGTCCCGGCTCGGCATCGGCCGGGCGTCGGCCCTCGCCGCGCGTTTCCCCCGATCGGCTGAACGGTTCGGCCTGGACCGCACGAAGGTCCTCGGTGAAGTCGGCCCTCGCGTTCGCGAATCCGGCTCGCGCTTCGCGCGAGAGCTTCGGGCGAGAGACCTCCGGCTTGCATTCGGCCCGGCTTTCTCCTTCGTCGGCAACCTGGGCTTGGAGATGGGCGCGGGCGACCCGCGGACGGGGGGCCCGCGATCTGCTCCGGGCCCGGTAAAAAAAAAGCGGACCCGACGAGCCCACTCAAGAAGAAACCCGGAGGCAGAAACCGCGAGAAACAACCGGAGGGAACCCGGACGCCGCGTTATGTAACACAGCACCGATCACATTGCAAGCACAAAATCGCTGGCCCCATGAGGCCTTAGGCGGTCAAGGCGCTTCCTCCGGAGAGACCGGCGCGCCCTGGACCGTCCCCACCAGCTCCCGGATCCGGGAGATCCCCTCCGCCCGGCAGAAAGCCTCAAGACCTTCGAGAATCTCAATGGTTGCCCGCGGGCGCACGAAATTGATGGTGCCCACCTGAACCGCGGAGGCTCCCGCCAGGAGGAATTCGAGCGCATCCTCGGCCGTGGCGATGCCCCCGATCCCGATCACCGGGATCCGCACGGCGGTCGCGGCCTCCCAAACCATCCGGACGGCGACCGGACGGATCGCCGGCCCCGAGAGCCCGCCGATCCCCGTGCTCACGCGGCAGCGCCGGCTCCGCACGTCGATGGCCATGGCGGGGATCGAGTTGATCAGCGCGATCGCGTCCGCCCCCGTATCCTCGCCGAGCCGCGCGAAGGGGCGCACGTCCGTGACCGCCGGCGTGAGCTTGAGGATCAGCGGTAGGCGCGTCACCGGCCGCGTGGCTTCCATCACCTCGCGCGTGAGGCCGAGATCGGTTCCGAAGATCCTCGCCTTGCGGATGTTCGGGCAGCCGACGTTGAGCTCGATCGCGGCGATCCCCTCCGCGTCCGAGAGCCGGCGGGTGACCGATCGGAATTCCTCGATACTCGTCCCGAATACCGACGCGACGACCGGTACGTCGTGGCGCCCGAGCGCGGGAAGCTTCTCCCGGATGAAGGCCTCCACGCCGACGCTCATGATCCCGATGGAGTTGATCATCCCGGCGGGGGTCTCGCAGAGACGCTCGGGCCGGTTGCCGGCACGCGGGTCGAGCGAGATCGACTTCACCACGACGGCACCCAGCCGCGCGAGATCCAGGTGCGCCGCGAACTCGTCGCCGTATCCGAAGGTCCCGGAGGCGGTCATCACCGGGTTTCGGAGCGTGAGTCCTCCGCCGATCGCCACGGAGAGATCGGGGGCCGTGGCGGCCTTCCTCCCGCCGTCCCCTCCCCGCTTCGGGGTCCGCGGCTTCGCCGTCATGGGCGCCTCTCCGCGGGCAACCCCGCCGCGGCGGCTTCCGCCCGATCCCACCACCAGGCGAGCGCCGACGCGTCGAAGACCGGGCCGTCCGTGCACACGAGCTTGAAGCGATCGCGTGGCGAGCGCACGGGAGCGCCGGGGTCGTCCACCCGGCAGGGGACCGCGCAGCCCAGGCAGACGCCGAAGCCGCAGGCCATCGGCCCCTCCAGGCTCACCCGGCAGGGAATACGGGCGGCCTCGCAGATCCGCCAGACGGCTTCCATCATCGCGGTGGGCCCGCAGGCGTACACGATTCCGGCGGGGCGCCCGCGCCGCGCCTCGCCCGCGAGCGTGTCCTCCAGAAGCGCCGTCACGAGGCCGCGCCTGCCCTGCGTCCCGTCATCCGTCGCAACAAGGACGCGCGCGCCGAGGGCGGCGAAGTCCGCGCGGCAGAGGACCTCGCGTCTCGTCCTCGCACCCAGGAGCACGGTGAGCGCCTCCCGGCGCGGGAGGGACCGGGCACGCGGGCCCGCGCGCAGATGCCGCGCGAGCAGGTGCAGGGACGCGATCCCCGTCCCTCCGCCGACGAGGAGCGGAGTCGCGCCTTCGGGCGGGTCCGGGAACGGGCGCCCCAGGGGACCGAGCAGCCAGAGCGTGCGCCCCGGGTCCACGCCGGAGAGCAGCGCCGTCCCCCGACCGATCACGCGGTAGACGATCTCGATCACCACGCGACCGCGCCGCCGCTCCACCCGATAGATCGCCATCGCGCGGCCCAGAAGCGGGTCTCCCCCCTCGGTCACGCGCAGCATGATGAACTGCCCGGGCAGCGTTTCCGGAAAGTCGGGCACCGACAGGCGAAGGAGGCTGGTTCCCGGGGCGAGGCGGCGCTGGCCCTCGACCCGGGCGGGCTGGTGCAGCGGCGTTGCGATCCTGGAAATGCCTGTCACGACTCCACCTCGAGGAGCATCACGATGGCGTCCTCCCCATCCTCGTAGTACCGCGGCCGTACGCCCATCTCGCGGAACCCGAATCGGCGGTACAGCGACTGGGCCGCGCGGTTCCCGCGGCGCGCCTCGAGGAACACCATCTTCACGCCCCGCTCGCGCGCGAAGTCCAGCGCCCGCGCCAGCAGCCCCGCCCCGATCCCGCGCTGCCGGGAGACCGGGTCCACGGCGATGTTGAGCAGGTGCATCTCCGCGAGGAAGAGCCAGAAGCAGACGTAGCCGACCACCCGGCCCCCGGGCCCAGCCCTCTCCCGAGCGACGAAGATGTGGCAGAGCCTGTTGTTCAACTCCTCGTCGAACATCTCCGCGGACCATGGGTGCGGGAAGGAGGCGCGCTCGATGGCGAGGATCTCGTCGAGGTCCCCCCGGGTGTACCGGCCGATCACGAGATCGCCGCCGCTGTTCCGAGCCACCACCATGGACACCGCCACCGCCGGAGGTCCCCCGCGACGCGGGGGCCGACAAGATTTAGCCCGAGGTCCCCCGCGACGCGGGGGCCGACAAGATTTAGCCCGAGGTCCCCCGCGACGCGGGGGCCGACACAATTTAGAACTCCGCCGCCTCAGGCGTCGGATCGGGCCTGCAGGCCGAACTGCTTGATCTTCCGGGAAAGCGACTCGCGGGCCATGCCGAGCTTCTCCGCGGTGCGCGAGATGTTCCCGCCGTTCTCCGCGAGCTTCTGGGAGATGAACTCCCGCTCGAAGCGGGCGCGGGCCTCCGCCAGCGAATCCACGTCGGAGGGGATCGCCGCGGCCCGCCGCTCTGTGCGGAAGAACTCCTCGGGCAGGTCCTCGAGGCTGACCCGCGGGCCGGGGGTGAGCAGCACCAGCCGCTCCATGATGTTGCGCAGCTCGCGCACGTTCCCCGGCCAGGAGTACTCCTGGAAGGCCTGGAGCACCGCCTTGTCGAGCTGCTTGGGCCCCCGGGACGCCTCGTCCACGGAGAGCTTCAGGAAGTGCTCGGCGAGGAGGGCGATGTCCTCCCGGCGGTCGCGGAGCGCCGGCACGCGCAGCGGCACCACGTTCAGGCGGTAGAAGAGATCCTCCCGGAAGGTCCCCTTGGCGATCTCCTCCTCGAGGGTCTTGTTCGTGGCCGCCAGCACGCGGACATCCACCTCCACGCGCTTCACGCCCCCCACGCGCTCGAAGGTGCGCTCCTGGAGGATCCGCAGCACCTTCGCCTGGGTCTTCAGGCTCATGTCGGCGATCTCGTCGAGGAAGATCGTCCCCTGGTGGGCCATGTCGAACTTGCCGCGCTTCTGGGCGAGCGCGCCGGTGAAGGCTCCCTTCTCGTGGCCGAAGAGCTCGCTTTCGATGAGCTCCTCGGGAATAGCGGCGCAGTTCACTTCCACGAAGGGCTTGTCGGCCCGCAGCGACAGCGCATGGATCGCCCGGGCCACCAGTTCCTTCCCCGTGCCGTTCTCGCCCGTGATCAACACCGAAGCGTTCGTCGGGGCCACGGTCTCGATCTGGGCCTTGAGCTTTCGCATCGGCTCGCTATCGCCCACGATTTGCCAGTGGGCGTCGATCTGGTCCCGCAGGATCCGGTTCACCTCGGTGAGCTGGTGGTGCTCCGTGGCATTTCGGATTGCAACCAGGATCTTGTCGATCGAGAGCGGCTTCTCGACGAAGTCCCAGGCACCGAGCTTGGTGGCCTTCACGGCCGTCTCGATCGTCCCGTGCCCCGACATCATGATCACCGGGAGCCCCGGCATCTCCTCCTTCAGGCGCCCCAGCACCTCGATCCCGTCCTTCCCCGGCATCGCGATGTCCAGCAGTACCAGGTCCGGCTGCTCCTGCGCGGCCTTCGCCAGCGCCTCGTCGCCCTCCCGGGCGAGGATCACGGGGTAGCCCTCGTCCCGCAACACGGCGGACAGGGTGCGCCGGATGCTCTCCTCGTCGTCCACCACCAGGATCTTCGGGGTCATGGGCGTCCTTCGCTCAGACGGGCAGCTCAATCACGAACCGCGTGCCGGAGGGCTCGTTGTCGCGCACGCGGATGTAGCCGTTGTGGTCCGCCACGATCTTCGAGACGATCGCGAGGCCGAGCCCCGTCCCCGACTTCTTCGTCGAGAAGTAGGGCTCGAAGAGGCGCCCCCGGTCCTCCGGGCGGATCCCGATGCCGTTGTCCGCCACCTCCAGGCGGGCCACCTGCAGCGCCGGGTCGTAGCCCGTCACGATCTCGACGAGCCCCGCCGCCCCGTCGATGGCGCCCACCGCGTTGTCTAGCAGATTGATCAGCACGCGCTTGATCTGATCGCGGTCGAGGTTCACCAGGGGGAGCCCGGCCGCCGGCAGGAACCGGAACTGGATGTTCTTGTGCGCCTCCTGGAAGAGGAAGAGCCCTTCGTCCACGAGCGCATTGAGGTCGCTGGGCTGCGGGTTCGCCGCGGGCAGACGCGCGAAGCTGGAGAACTCGTCGACGAGGTTCTTCAGCTCCTCCACCTGCTTCACGATGGTGGCCGTGCACTCGTCGAAGATCCCGACGTCTTCCCCCTGCAGTTTGTCGAGGTAGCGCTTGCGCAGGCGCTGAGCCGAGAGCTGGATCGGCGTCAGCGGGTTCTTGATCTCATGGGCTATTCGCCGCGCCACCTCGCGCCAGGCCAGCGCCCGCTGCGCCTTGATCACGTGGGTCAGGTCCTCGAACACCGCCACGACGCCCATGTCCTGCCCCTCCTCGTCCCGGAGCAGCGTCAGGCTCACGAGCAACGTCAGCGCCTGCCCTCCGATCGGCACCGTCACCTGCCGCGCCAGCGTCTCCCGGCCCAGACGCTGGATCTCGCGGATCATCTCGCGGACCGTCTCCTGGTGGTCCGGCGGCAGCACATCCGTGAAGTGCTTGCCGAGCGTCTGCGCCACGCGGATGTTGAGGAGCTTCTCGGCGTTCTTGTTGATGGTGCTGATCCGGCCGTCCCGGTCGATCGCCACGACGCCGGCCGCGACGTTGGACAGCACCACCTCCATGTACTTGCGCCGCCGCTCCCGCTCGAGGTTCGAGCGCTTGAGCGCGTCGTCCGAAGCCCGCAGGTCGCGGGTCATCTTGTTGAAGGAATCGACCACAACGCCGAACTCGTCATCGGACACCTGGGGGATCTGGAAGTCCAGCCGCCCCCGGGCGATAGCCTCGGTCGCCTCGGCCAGCGCCTGCAGCGGCACGCTGATCCCCTTGGCCAGGAAGAATCCGAACCAGGTCGACAGCAGGATCACCACCAGCGTGATCGCCGTGAGGATCGTGAGGTAGATGGTGCGGATCGGCCCTTCCAGCACGCGCACCTGGCGGAATTCCTGGTGCGTGCGACTGATGAGGCGCATCTTGCCGAGCAGGCTCTCGGGCACGAATTCCCGCGTCACCACCACGCCGAGCACCGGCGCGTCCACGTTCGGCGGGCGGATCGGGCTCAGGCCGGTGATTATCATGCCGTGCTTCAGGTCCTGCATCTGGGCCTCGCGCCGGTTCGCGAAGGCCTGGCGCAGCAGCTTGTCGCTCGGCGGCGGGAACTTCTCGACGGGCAGGTCGGGATCGTGCACGCGGGCCAGAAGCGTTCCGTCGGTCGCGTAGACCTCCACGGATGCGAGGTCGTACTCGAGCCGCTTGCGCTCGACGAGCGCCCGGATCTCCCGCCGGTGCGCCGGGTCGAGCGCCAGGGGCGCGGTCACTATCGCCCGGCCGATCTGCTTGGACGAGAGCTTGGCATCGCCCTCGGCGGAGCGGTAGTACACCTGCGCCACGGAGAGGGAGGCCTTGAGGGACTGATCGAGCGGCAGGCTGAACCAGGACTCGATGGATTTCGACATGAAGGCCCAGGCCCCGATGAAGAGCATCGCCGTCGGGACGATCGCGAAGGTGAAGAAGGCCACCACGAGGCGGGTCTTGAGACGCGCCCCCAGCACCCGGCTCCGCCGCTCGAAGACGAGCTTCACCAGGTTCCGGAGCACCAGGAACGCCAGCAGGATGATCAGGAGCAAGTTCAGGTTGACCAGCGCGAAGAAGACGAGGTTGGCCTCGAGCGGCAGGCGCCCCGTCGCGCGCAGGAGGTTCTGGGGCGCCACCGTGAGATAGGTGAGCGCCATCACCGCGAGGGTGAGGAACGCGATCAGCGACCGCTCGCGGCGGCGTCGCCGGATCTCGGAGCGCGGAAGGTCGGGTTGGCTCATCGGGCGGCCCCGGATTGCGTCGGGCTCAGAACTCGAACTCCTGGACGTACCAATCGGACTTCCTCTGCCCGAAGGAGGGGATCAGCGGAACGGGCAGGCGCCCGAACCAGGGGGCGTCGCCCTCGTCGAGCGGCTCCACGCGCGCGCGGATCCGCAGGAGGTAGTGAACCGGCGTGCCGGACTCCGCAAGCGGGATGGGAAACCCCTCCACGCTCGCGGCCGCCGCCACCGCCTTCGGGAGTCCCTGGAGAACGATCGGCGGCAGCTTACGCCGCGCGCCTCCCTCGTCGGCGCTCACGGTGCGCGCGATCAGGAACTCGTCCTTCAGGTTGTCGTAGCGGATCGTGTGCTCGAGTCGCCAGGCACGCAGCCTTCGGTCGGGGAGCAGCAGCCGGCGTCGGTACAGCTCGAGGCGGAAGGAGAGCGTCCGGGGAAGACCGCTCTGGATGGTGTCATCCACCTCCCGGTTGAAGGCCCCGACCACCCGGAAACCCACCGCCAGCTCCCGGGACTTCTTGCGGAGGCTCACGTCCCGAATGGCGCATTCGGCCCCGTCCCCCGCCGGGCCGGCGGCGGAGGCGGCGCTCCCGGCGGTCGCTGCGACGCACCCGATCAGGGAGAGGAGAATGAGGCGCCGGAGCCGCTTCTGGATTGCTTCGATGAATCCTCCCCACAAAGCGCGCGCCCCGGCGCGGCGGGTCCCCGGATACCCCATCGAAGGAGTCCGGGGGAGTACGGGACGGCGGCCGCGGGGCGACGGGGCGAATGTTAGCGCCTGTGCGATGGTTTTCCAAGCGGCGCCGTCGACGGCCGCCGCCAACGCGAAGGGCGCGACCCTTTCGGGGGTCGCGCCCTCGCCTTGAAAATCGTCGGGATCAGGGGTCAGAGGGCGGCCGAGTCCGCCAGCCGGAGCATGGGAACCGTCGCCATCGCCTCCACCTCGCCCTCTTCCGCGAGGAAGTAATTCGCCCGGTCGGAGAGTAGCTCCGTGAGGAGCGCGTGGCTCAGCGCGTGCCCGCCCTTGTAGGCCACGAGGTGGCAGCGCAGCGCGACGCCGACCAGGCTCAGGTCGCCCACCGCGTCGAGCACCTTGTGACGAACGAACTCGTCCTCGTAGCGCAGCCCCTCCTCGTTCAGGATCGCGGCGTCGTCCACCACCACCGCGTTGTCCAGCGAGCCGCCGCGCGCCAGGCCGTTCTTCTGGAGCATCTCCACCTCACGCAGGAACCCGAAAGTCCGCGCGCGTGAGAGATCCCGCTCGAAGGCGGCGTTGGCGTGGATGTAATCGAAGGTCTGGGAGGCGATCGCGGGGTGATCGAAGGCGATCGTGTAGGAAATCCGGAACTGGCTCGACGGGCGGAGCTCGGCGATCTTGTCGCCGTCCTTCACCCGCACGGTGCGCCGCACCACGAGGACACGCCGCTTTCGCCGCTGGATCTCGATGCCGGCCGCGCGGATCAGCACCACGAAGGACGCCGCGCTGCCGTCCATGATGGGCGCTTCCTCGGCATCCAGCTCGACTATCGCGTTGTCGATGCCCATGCCCCGCAGCGCGGCGAGCACGTGCTCGACCGTGGCGACACGGGCCCCGCGATGGCCGAGGGTCGTGGCGAGCGACGTGTCGACGACATTGGCAACGGTGGCGCGGATGGGCGGCCCGCCCAGATCCGTCCTGACGAAGGCGACCCCGGTGTCGGGCTTCGCCGGGCGAAGCGTCAGGGTGACGGCCTTGCCGGTGTGAAGACCAATGCCGGTGCAACTGGTGCTGGACTGGAGAGTTCGCTGGTACATCCGATGCCCCCCCGTGCATAGGACTGTCTGGCCCCGCGTTAGAGCAAGAGCCGTGCCAGAAGGGTCGTTCAGGGGACAATCCATCCGATGTTTAATTAAATATCAATACATTCTATATACTTATCTAAAACTGCCCATCACGATTTCTTCTCCTACCCACCTCTCCGGCCGTACCCGAACCGCCATGGAATCGTGACCGCGTGGTCACGAGCGTGACTTGATCGTCACGGAGGGCGGGGCGGCCGGTCAATCGCTACCAGCGGCCCATGATCCACAGAACGACCGATAGAACGAGGCTGATGACCAGGCAGCTGACGATGGGGAAGTAGAAGGTTCCCCGGTGCCCCTCGATCCGGATGTCCCCCGGAAGCCGCCCGACCCAGCCGAGGAGGCTGGGCAGGGAGGGACCGAAACTCAGGAGAAGTCCCAGGAGGACGAGGATCACTCCGAGGATCAGGATCGGTTTTCCCAGGGACTGAAGAGGCGTCATCGTGGACTCATTTCCGGATCCTGCCC
>JBGPLH010000029.1:0-17757 GCA_041486365.1 Thermodesulfobacteriota bacterium
CGCCCGCCTTGGGGAACAGCGTCCGCGCCAGTGCCAGGCCCGTGGGGGTCATCGTCGAGATCACGAGGGGCCCGGACAATCGCGCCGCGATCCGCTGGGCCGCCCGCACCTCGCCCACGCTCGCCGCGTGGATCCAGATTCCGCCCCGGGGGAGATCGGCCGGGAGCCGACCGAGCCGCTCCGGCACCGTCGCCCTGAAGGCGCCATCGTGAAGCGATTTCCACGCGAGGACGAGGGGGGCCGCGATCGCTATCGCGAAGGTGTATGCCATCCGAACCAGCACGCGTGCTCCCCGGCCGGCCCGGCCCCTAGTGCAGCGGGGGGCGCTCCGGCTCTTCCTCGTCCCGGAACTGCCGCTCGTAGAGCCTTCGGTACTCGCCGCCGAGCGCGAGCAGCTCGTCGTGCGCCCCCTCCTCCACGATCCGCCCCTCGCGGATCACGAGGATCCGGTCCGCGTGGCGAATCGTCGAGAGCCGGTGCGCGATCACGAGGGTCGTGCGGCGCGCGAGGAGGTTGTCCAGGGCCTTCTGCACCGCGGCCTCGCTCTCGGCGTCCAGCGACGAGGTCGCCTCGTCGAGGATGAGGATCGGCGCGTTCTTGAGAATCGCGCGGGCCACGGACAGCCGCTGCGCCTCCCCTCCGGAGAGCCGCACGCCGCCTTCCCCCACCACGGTGTCGTAGCCCTTCGCCATGCGTGTGATGAAATCGTGGGCGTGCGCCGCGCGGGCCGCCTCCTCGATCTCCTCTCGCGTCCGCTTCACCTCGCCGTAGGCGATGTTGTTGGCGATCGTGTCGTTGAACAGCAGCGTCGTCTGGGTGACGATCCCGATGTGCCGCCGGAGCGAAGCGATCGTGTACCCGCGCACGTCGCGGCCGTCGATCGTCACCCGACCGGAAGTCACGTCGTAGAAGCGCGGGATCAGGTTCGCGATGGTGGTCTTGCCGCCGCCGCTCGATCCGACCAGCGCCACCACCTCGCCGACGCCGATCCGGAAGCCGATGTCCCGGAGGACCATCTCCTCGTCGTACTTGAAGAACACGTCTTCGAAGGCCACGCCCTCCGCGATGGCCGCGAGCGGCACGGCGTCCGGGAGGTCGGCCGGCTCCGGCCGCTCGTCGAGGATCTCGAACACGCGGGTCGCGCCGGCGATGCCCTCCTGCACGACGTTGTTGATCGAGGCGAGCTTCTTGATGTACGGGTAGATCGATCCGAGGGCCACGAAGAATGTGATGAAGTCCTGGGGGCGGAGCGTCCCCGCGGCGATCCGGCGATGCCCGTACCAGAGCGTGACGGCGAACCCGACGGCGGCGAGGAACTCGTTGATCGGCGTCAGGACCGCCTTGAGCCGGATCGCCTTCAGGTTCGTCCGGTACAGCCCCTGGTTCTCCTCCGCGAAGCGGGCCGCCTCCCACTTCTCCATTCCGAAGCCCTTCACCACGCGAATCCCGCGCACCGTCTCGAGGATCAGCGTCGAGAGCCGCGCCGTGGAGACGAGCCGCTTGCGGCTCGCGCGCCGCAGTCGCTTGCCCAGGCGCATGACCGGGTACACGGCGATCGGGAAGACGAAGCAGGCGTAGAAGGCGAGCTTCGCGTCCATGACGAAGGCGAGCGCGATGAGCACGACCGCGGCGCTGGCGTCGCGCAGGAGGGCGGCCACCGCGTCGCTCACGGCCCCCTGGATCAGCGCCACGTCGTTCGTGATCCGCGACATGAGCTCCCCCGTGGAGCTTCGCGTGTAGTATCGGATCGGGAGCGCCTCGAGGTGCCCGAAGAGCCGGTTGCGCAGATCGCGGAGCACCCGCTGGGCGGCGTCGCCCATCAGGTACGCCTGCCCGAAGTCGGCGAGGCCCTTCAGGGTGAAGACGATGACGATCGATGCAATGAGAACGGGGAAGAAGCCGGCGCCGACCGCCTCCATGATCTCGCGCATCACCTGGAGATGGCCGATCCGCACGCTCGCCGCGTCGAAGGTCTGCCGCTCGAAGAGATAGGCGACCGCGGGCCCGATGAGGAAAATCCCGGCGCCCTGCGCGATCGAGTAGACCTGCATGCAGAGCATCGCGAGCGCGACGCGGGCCCAGTGGGGGCGCAGGTAGGAGAGCAGCCGCAGGTAGGTCCTCACGGGGCCCTCCCTCCGGCCGACTGATCCCCCCTGCCGTCGGTCTCGACACCGAGCATGCCGAGGAGCACGCGCGCGGCCCGCGCGTTGGCCCCGGGGGGCCCGAGGCGGCGCCGAACCTCCGCGAGGGCGCTCCGCTGGGCGGCGCCGGCAGGGCCGAGGAGATCGAGCGTGGCGACCGCGATGCGATCCGGGGTGCAGAGGTCCTGCACCAGCTCCGGCACCACCCGCCGCCCCGCGATCAGGTTCACCATGCAGTAATGCTCCACGTCCACGAGTGGACGTCCCAGGTAGGTGATGGGGTTTATGCGGTAGACCATCACCATCGGAGTGCCGACGAGCGCGCATTCCAGCGTCGCCGTCCCCGCCGCCACCACGATCGCGTCCGCCGCGGCCATCACGTCGTAGGTGAGGTCGTCGGCGAGCGCCACCGGCACCCCGGCCCGCTTCGCCTTCGCCGCAACCGCTTCCAGGTCGAGCGTCGACGCCGCGGGCGTCGCGAACTGCAGATCGGGACGCATCGCGTGCAGGCGCTCGGCCGCCTGAAGCATCACCGGGTAGATCCGCTCGAGCTCCGAGCGGCGACTCCCCGGCAGGAGGGCCACGAGGCCGCGCCCGGGATCGAGGCCGAGCTTGCGCAGCGTCTCCTCGCGCGACAGCCGGGGGCGGACCAGGTCCACGAGCGGGTGACCAACGAAGTCGACCGGCACCCCCCGCTCGCGGTAAAGCGCCTCCTCGAAGGGGAAGACCACCATCATGCGCGAGACGCGCCGGGCGATCTTCCGGAGCCGGTAACGGCGCCAGGCCCAGACCTGGGGGCTCACGTACCAGAGGAGCGGGATCCCCAGGCGATTCACCTGCCGCGCGAAGAACAGATTGAAGTCGGGAAAATCGATGAGGACGACGAGGTCCGGCTTCCGGGCGGCCAGAGCCTCGCAGAGCCGGCGGTAGATATACCAGATGCTCCTGGCGTGGGCCATCACTTCGACCACGCCGTTGACGGACAACTCGCTGGAATCGATAATGATTTCAACTCCGGCTGCGCGCATGCGGCGGCCACCGACTCCCCAGAAGCGCACGTCGGGAGAAAGGCGCAGGGCGGCCTCGACCAGGCCGCCCCCCTTCACGTCGCCGGAGGCCTCCCCCGCGAGCACGAAGACTTCCTTCATGTCGGTACTCTCATGGCCGCACCTCTATGGCCGCGCTTTCATGGCTGCGACTGGAGCGTCAGGAGGCTCGCCTCCAGCGCCTCCCGCACCCGCTCGGCCATGGCCAGCGCCGTGCGCCCTTCCACGCCTGAAACCAGCGGACGCTCCCGCGTCCGGACGCAGCGCACGAAGGCGCGGATCTCCGCCTCCAGCGCGTCGCCCTTCTCGATATCGATTTCCTCGGCGGCGATCTCGGGCTGGGGGCCGCTGCGGTCCAGGCGGAAGAGCTGGATCCTGCTCGCGTGGAAGTCGATGGAAATATAGGTGTCGGGCTGGAAGATCCGGATCTTGCGCACCGGATTCATGGAGACGCGGCTTGCGGTGATGTTCGCGATGCAGCCATTCTCGAACTTCACCCGCGCGTTGGCGATGTCGGCCTGGTCCGAGAGGATCGGCACGCCGACCGCCTCCACCGTGGCGAGATCGCTCTGCACGAGGGTGGAGATGATGTCGAGGTCGTGGATCATGAGGTCGAGCACGACGTCGACGTCGGTGGCGCGGCCCGTGAAGGTGCCGAGGCGGTGGGACTCGATGAACCGCGGGGAGTGGATGCGCGACCCGAGCGCCACGAGCGCCTGGTTGAAGCGCTCGACGTGACCCACCTGAAGGATCGCCCCACGGGCCTCCGCCAGGCGCACGAGGTCGTCGGCCTCCGCGAGCGTGCACGCGATGGGCTTCTCCACCAGGACGTCGATCCCCGCGGAGAGCAGATCCATCGCGACCCGGTGGTGGGCCACGGTGGGGACGGCGACGCTCGCCGCCTGGACGCGCCCGGCGAGCGCGCGGTGATCGGTGAGCGCCTCGCAGCCGTGAATCGAAGCGATCTCCTTCGCCCGCCCTTCGTCCACGTCGACGACGGCCACGAGCTCCGCCTCGGGAATCAGCACGTACTTCTCCGCGTGGAAGCGCCCGAGGTGCCCCACCCCGACGACCGCGCAGCGGATTGGTTTCGTTTTGTCCATGCTCGACCTGAAATCCCTGGGCCTCGCCCCCGCGTGCTCGGAGGGGCGGAGCCTTTCGCTGAACGTGCGCGTCGAGCCGGACCCGCTGCCTGGGTTGCCCCATGCTCGCGTGCTCGGCGGGGCCCGCTCCCGCCTGCGCGCGCCGATCACGGGGCCCCCATTGCACGCAGCCGGTTCCCTCTAGTCGCCGCCCTCTGCGGCCTCCCGCGCCACGATGGCGATGCCGGCCTCCCCGGCGATCTTCTGGATCTCCTCCGGATCGAGCACCAGCGTCTTTCCCGCTTCCACGGCCATCGCGGCGGCTTTCGCGTCGGCGAGCGCGCGCAGCGTGGTGGCGCCGATCACGGGGAGGTCGAAGCGCGGGTCCTGGCCGGGCCGGGACACCTTGACCACCACGACGCCGCCGCGGCCCAGCTCGCCGGCCCGGCGGATGCAGGCGTCGGTCCCCTCCATCCCCTCCACGGCGATCACCGCGCGGTCCTTCACCACGACCGTCTGTCCGATGGCGAGCGCCGCCACCTGCTTGGCGATCTTCCAGCCGAAGGCGATGTCCTCCTCCTCCTCCGGCGTGGGGGCCCGCCCCGCGACGAGGCCCGACCGGGCGAGATGATCTTCGAGGTAGAGCGTCGACTCCCGCAGGCGGATCCCGTGGGCCTCCAGCACGTCCGCCACGGCGGCGAGCAGGCTGTCCCCGCGCCGGTCGGCGATTCGCGCGAGCAGCTCCGTGGCCAGCGGGTCCGCCGCGAGCTCGGAGAAGTCATGGTAGAGGAGGCGCAGGCGGATCTGGCCGGCCATGACGGCCTCGGTGCAGCCGGCCGACTTGAGGAAGTCGATCATGGCGGAGAGCTGGCCGACGTGGAACCAGGCGGCGCGGTCGACGAGCTTCTCGAGGGCGGGGTCGGTTTCCTCGCGGATCGCGACGGCGGCCACCGGCACCCCGCGGGCGCGCGCCGCCTCCGCGAAGAGGAACGGGAACCGGCCGTTCCCCGCGATGAGGCCGAGGGGACCCGGGGCCGCGGTCACCGGCAGATCCCGCGCTCCGAGTCGCGGATGAACTTCACCATCCGATCGACCTCGGGCGAGCCTGCCAGCTCGCGCTCGATCCGGGCGAGGGCGTCCCTGAGGAGCAGCTTGGAACGGAAGAGGAGCCGGAAGGCCCTTTTCACGACGTCGATCTGAGCCTCGTCGAACCCATTGCGCTCCATGCCGATCCTGTTGAGGCCGACGAGACGGGCGCGGTCGCCGGTCACGGTGCAGTAGGGCGCCACGTCTCGCGTGACCATGGATCCCCCGCCGATCATGGCGATCGTACCAACCTTCGAGAACTGGTGGACTGCGGAGAGCGCGCCGATCACGGCGGCGTCCTCGATCGTCACATGGCCGCCCAGGTGCGTGCCGTTGGCCATGATGACCCGGTTGCCGACGTGGCAGTCGTGGGCGACATGGACCCCGACCATGATGAGGGTGTTGCTTCCGACGGTGGTGGCGCCGCCACCGCCTGCGGTGCCCGGATGCAGCGTCGCCGTCTCGCGGATGATCGTGCCGTCACCGATCGCGAGCGTCGACTTCTCGCCCTTGTACTTCAGGTCCTGGGGCTGAAGCCCGACGGAGGCGAAGGGGAAGATCCGCACGCTCCGGCCGATCTCGGTCCATCCGTCCACGACCGCGTGGCCGTGGATCACGGCGCCATCCCCGATCCGCACGTGGGGCCCGATCGTGGCGAAGGGGCCCACGCGCACGTCCGCGCCGAGCTCTGCGCCCGCGCTCACGATCGCGGTCGGGTGGATCTCCGTCACCCCTTCCTCCCAATCCCCGTGCGATGCGCGGAAAGCCCACGCTTGCTCGCGTCGGCGGACGTGAGCCCCGCGAGGAGCGTCGCATCCGCCACGCGCACGCCCCCCACGGTCGCCACCGCCTCGAAGCGCCAGATCGGATCGCGCCGCTGGACGATCGCGATCTCGATGGCGATCTCGGCTCCCGGAAACACGGGGCGCCGGAAGCGCGCCTTGTCGAGACCGAGGAGCGCCACCCCTTCGGCGCGCATGCGCTCGGGGAGGGTGCGCATCGTGAGCACACCGGCCATCTGGGCCATCATCTCGATGATGACGGCGCCGGGAACGACCGGCTGCGCCGGGAAGTGCCCCTCCAGAAACGGATCGTCGGCGTGAATCAGCCGCGTGCCGAGCGCGCGGACGCCCGGCTCGAGCTCCAGCACCCGCTCGAGCAGCAGCGCGGGTCCCCGGTGGGGGAGAATCTCGCGGATCTGGTCCTGGTCCAGCACGTAGGCACTCGCCGTCTACTTCCCGGTGTCCGAGGCGCTCGAGGTCACCGGGTTGGGCATCTTGTTCATCGCCGCCACGACCTGGTCGCTGATGTCGATCTGGTCGGCGGCGTAGAGCACCGACTTCTTCTCGAGGACCAGCGTGTAGCCGCCCGAGCGCCCGACGGTCTCCACCACCGTGAGGAGCGTCTTCAGGATGCCGCTCGTCAGCTCCGCGTCCTCCCGCCGGAGGTCGTCCTGAGAGTCCTTCACCAGCCGCTGGTAGTCGCGGTACTTGGTCTGATAGTCGAGCTCCCGCGTCCTGCGCGCATCGTCGGACGTCCCTCCGGCGGACTTCTCCAGGTCCGCGCGCAGGCGGGTCAACTCCCCTTCCCGCCCCTCGATGCGCCGGGTGAGGTCCTCCAGCTTCCGGGTGAACTTCGTCTTCGCGGACATCCCGGCCTGGCAGGTGCTGAAGGCCTTCTCCATGTCGACGTAAGCGACCTTGAGGTCGCCGGCGGAGGCCCGCCCCGCGAAGAGCGTGAGGGCCAGCGCGGCGGCCAGGGCGGCAGTCGTTCGTATCAGGGTCATTGGCTGGAGGCTCCCATCCGCTTGAACGCGGATCCGCGCCATGGCGCGAAAGGGGTTGATCACACGCGGCCCGTCACCGTCGTGTCCGGCTGATCACCGGCACGGGGCGCGGGCGGACCATCAGAACGAGCTTCCCACGGAGAACTCGAAGACGGAGGCGTCCTCGCCTTCCTCCCGATTGAGCGGCACACCCCACTCGAAGCGCAGCGGCCCGAAGGGCGAGCGCCAGCGGATGCCCGTGCCGAAGGCATAGCGCAGATCGCCGATCTTGATCGGATCTCCCTCGGCGAAGGCCTGGCCGCCGTCGAAGAAGAAGAGGCCGCCCAGACCCGCCTTCCTGTTCAGGGGGAACTGGTACTCCAGGTTGAAGAGCGCGTACTTGTTGCCGCCGATGACCTGCGTCTCGTTCCGGTCGATCACGCCGTTGCCGTTCAGATCCACGATGGCGTACTGCGTGGTGCCGTCGACGGACCCCGAGACGCCGCTGATCGCCAGGGGCTGCAGCAGCGCGCGGCTCGGGCCGAGGGACCGGGCCTTGAAGCCGCGAACGGAGTTGAGGCCGCCGAGGAAGAAGCGCTCGGTGATGGGCAGGAGCTGATCCGAGTCGAGCACCGTGAGCGGGAACGTCTGTCCGGGATGCGTCGACTGCCCCTCGGCGGTGGAGACGTTCACCGGCACGCCTACGGTCGTGGTGCCGGCCGGGCAGCAGATCGGCGGGAAGAAGCCGGGCGTCCCTGTCGTCCCGGTGGTCGGGGCCGGGTCGTTCAGCTTGTAGTCCTGGATCGTGTTGCGCGCATTGGCCCCGCCCGCGCGCACGTTGAAGGCGATCGTGGACTCCCAGGGGAAGAGCTTGATCGGGAACCAGTAGGTGAACCGCCCCTCCACCTTCGTGAACTTGTTGTCGCCGCCCAGGGCCGCCGCGTCCAGGCCGATGCTGAACAGCGATCCGGCCGTCGGCTCGAGCCGATCGTTGCGCGTATCGCGGACCAGGGACGGGCTCACGGACGACGTGGTGGCGCTGCCGCGCACGTCCTCGCGAAAGAGGAGCGAGGTGGCGTTGAACGCGACGTCGCTCACCTCCGAGTCCTCGAAGGAGTAGCCGAGGAACAGGCGGGTGAACTCGAAGACCGGGTAACCCACGGAGAACCCGCCCCCTCGCCCGCGCCGGGTGAAATCGTTGAAGTCGCGGCTGTCGAGGAACGCGTTGACTCCCAGCGCCCAGAGCGTGCCGCCCACGTAGGGATCGCTGAAGCGGAAGGTGAGATCTTTCCGGCGGCCGCCGACGTCCGCCGACAGGGCGAGCTGCTGGCCCCGGCCGAAGAGGTTGAGCTGCTGGATCTGGGTGGCGAAGATGAACTCGTCCACGCTGCTGAATCCCGCGCCGAAGCTGAAGGAGCCCGTCGGCCGCTCCTTCACGCCCACCGTGAGGTGGACATTGTTCTGGGTCGAGCCGACCCGTGTGTTCACCGTCACGTCGTCGAAGAAGCCGAGGGACTTCACGCGGTTCTTGGTCTGCTCCACGGCCTTCGCGTTGTACAGCTCCCCCTCCGCCGGGAGGGTCTGCCGGCGGATCACGTGGTCGCGGGTCTTCACGTTGCCCACCACGTCGATGTCCTCGAAGTACACCAGCTTTCCCTTCGTGACGTCGTAGGTGATCGCGACATTGTGGGTGGCGTCATCCACGTCCGTGAGCGGCGTGACGTTGGCGTAGAAGAAGCCGTTGTTCGCGTACCGCTTCGTGAGGGTGTCGATGTCGTCGGTCATGAGGGAACGATCGAAGGTCTCCCCGCTCTTCAGCTTGAAGCTCTTGCGCGCCGCCGCCTTGTCGAGGAACTCGTCTCCCTTCACGTCCACGCGGCTCACCTTGTAGAGGGCCCCCTCCTCCACCGCCACCTTGATGTAGAGCCACTTGTCGTCGTGGGTGATGTCCGGCTCGCCCACGTCGGCCCGCAGGTAACCGTGGTCGAGGTAGTACTCGTGGACCTTGTTCAGGTCCTCGTAGAAGGTCGGCTCCTGGTAGATGCCGCGGTTGTTGATCTTGCTCAGCACCTTCGAGGCGATGTCCCACTGATGGGTCTTCATCACGCTCTTCAGCCGGCCGTCGTCGAAGGCCTTGTTGCCCGTGAACTCGATCGACTTGAGCTTGAGCTTGTTCCCCTCGGTGACGTTGAACGTCACCGCCACGCTGTTCTCGTCCACCTGCAGGAGGCTGTACTTCACCGTGGCGAGGTAATAACCGGACTGCGAGAAGTAGGACTGGAGCCGCTGCTGGTTTTCGTAGAGCTTCTTGAAGTCGAGGGTCTCGTTCGGCTTCACCGTGAGGATCTCGTCCAGCTTGGCCTTCTTCACGTGGCGGTTGCCGGCGTAGTTGATCGACCGGATGATCGGGTTCTCGGCCACGATGAATGTGACGATCTTCCCCTGGTCGGTCTGCTGGACGTCCACCTGCACGTCGCGGAAGTAACCCATCTTGTAGATATTGCGCACGTCATCCTGCGCCGCCTTGGCCGTGAAGGGGTCGCCCGGCTGCATGGCGACCCGGCCCCGGATCGACTCGGCCTCCACCCGCTGGCTGCCGGTCACCCGGACCTCCGCCACGCGCTCGCGGGGCGGCACGGTGGCCGTGATCTTGGGCCCCTTCCCCGTCGTGATCCGATAGGTGACGATGCGGCCCGCGGGCTTGTCCTGGACCTTCACCTCCACGTCGCGCACCTCGGGACGCTGGAGGAGCTTGCGGATGTCCTGCTCCAGGTCCGCCTCGGAGAACGTCTCGCCGACGTGGCTCGTGAGCGAGCCGAGGATCTCGTCCTCCTGCCCCTCCCGCGCGCCCTGGATCTGGATCTCGGCGATGAGGGGCGGGCCCCCTTCCGCGGGCGCCGCGGCGCCCGGCGCGGCGGGCCTTTCCGCCACGCGTGGCGGGGGGGCGGTGGGAGGCGCGGCGACGATCGTCGCGATCTTGTCGGCCACTTCCTGGATCCGTGGCACGATCGCGTCGTCACCCCGGGCCAGCGAGGTCACGCGCCCGGCCGTGGACGCGGCGGCCACGTTCCAGACCTTCACGTCCAGCGAGTAGTCGCTCGCGGCCTTCGTGATGCTTCCGAGCACCACGTAGTCGGCCCCGAGCTGCCGGCCCACCTGCTGGACGCGCTGCTCGGCCAGCGCGCGCCCGGCGGCGTCCCCCACCGCCTCGCGCACGAGGTACTTCTCGACCACCGAGATCCCGCCGTGGCTCTCCAGGCGGGACGACAGGAGGTCCATCACCGCATCCTGCAGATAGCTCATCCGCTGGGGGTCGCTCACCTCGAACGGGAGCACGGCCAGCACGACCTTCGTGCCGGCCGGCCGCGTGAGGTTCGCTTCCGCGCGCGCGGTGGCAGCAGTCGCGACGAGGCCGATCAGCACCGCCAGCAACCCGAGCTTCTTCCCCATCGGCGGTCCACCCCCCCTTGGCGTGTCCGTATGCCGCGAGCCTCTTGGTGTCAGGGACTGAGCTTTCCCTCGGCGAGGTGCAACTGCCGTCCCATCTCCTGCGCCATCTTCTCGTTGTGCGTCACCACCAGGATCGTGAGGCCCTTCTTCCGGTTCAGCTCGATCAGGAGCTCCGTGATCGTCGTGGCGGTCCGCGGGTCGAGGTTTCCCGTCGGCTCATCGGCCAGGAGGATCATGGGATCGAGCACGAGGGCCCGCGCGATCGCCACCCGCTGCGCCTCGCCCCCGGAGAGCTGCCCCACCCGGTTCGTGAGCCGGTGCCCGACGCCGACTTCCGTGAGGAGCGCCGCCGCGCGCTCCCGGGCCTGGGCGCGGCGCATCCGCCGGATCAGGGCGGGCATCATCACGTTCTCGAGAGCCGTGAATTCCGGCAGCAGATGATGGAATTGGAACACGAAGCCGATCGCCCGGTTCCGGAACCGGGCCAGGTCGGCCGGCTTGAGCAGGAAGGGATCTTCCCCCTCCACCAGGACCCGCCCGGAGGTCGGCCGGTCGATCGTCCCGAGGATGTGCAGCAAGGTCGACTTGCCGACCCCGGAGACCCCGACCACGGCCGTGGTCTCGCCGCGCGACACCGTGAAGTTGAGGTCCCGCAGGACCTCGACGCGGGATTCGCCGGCGCCGTAGGACTTGCAGAGCCCTTCCGCCTGGATCAAGGGGCGCAAATGATACCACAGCCTTTCCGGCCGTCCAAAACCGGCCCGTTCATTCGCTCCGCAGCCCCTCGACCGGGTCGGTCCGCGAGGCCTGCCAGGAGGGAACGATCGTGGCGAGGATGCTCGCGCCGAGCGCCGCCACGAGAATCAGGGTGATCTGGAGAGGCTCGATCGTCGCCGGCAGCTGCGAGAGGTTGTATATCTCCGGCGGCAGCGGGTTGAAGCCGAAGATCTTCTCCACGAGGTGCTGCAGCTCGCCGATGTGATCCACCGTGGCAAGCCCCAGCGCGAGCCCCGTGAGAATCCCCCCGCCGCCGATCAGCAGCCCCTCGATGAGGAAGATCCGGCTGATGCCGCCGTCCGTCGCCCCCATGCTCTTCAGGATCGCGATGTCCTTGTGCTTCTCCATCACCATCATGACGAGCGTGCTGATGATCCCGAAGGCCGCCACCGCGACGATGAACACGAGGATGATCGTCATCGTGACCTTCTCCGTGCGCAGGGCCGAGAAGAACGTCGGATTGAACTCGGTCCAGTCGCGCGCGTTGAAGGGGAAGCCCAGGCGCTTCTGGATCGCGCGGGCGATCTCGGCGGCCTCGAAGATCCCCGTCGTGCGCGCCTCGATGCCGAAGGCCACCTTGCCCGTCGAGAGGAAATCCTGCGACTCGTCCAGCGTGACGTAGGCCACCTGGCTGTCGTACTGATAGAAGCCCGACTTGAAGATCCCGACGACGCGGAAGCGCTTGAACTTGGGCGAGGGACCCGCCGGCGTGGAGCGGCCTCCGAAGGGAGAGATCACGACGATCAGGTCGTTCAACCCCACCTTGAGCAGGCCCGCGAGATCGGTGCCGAGGACGACGCCGGGGTACCTTGATAAAGCCGGCTCGGCCCCCTTCTCCGCCTTCGGATCGGGGAGCGCGGGGGGATTCTCGAGCCAGGCGAGCTTCCCCTCCTTCAGGTCGTGCTCGATGTTCGTGACCTTCGGCGCGAGCCGCACGTCGATCCCCTTGAGATCGACGCCGATCACGCCGCCCTCGGAGCGCAGCATCACCTGCGAGAGCTGGAAGGGGGCGGCGGCCACCACGCCCGGTGTGTCCTGCACCTTGCGGAGGACTTCCCCGTAGCGGTCCATCGCGCCGTCCACGCGCGTGACAATGATGTGCGCGTTGGCGCCGATGATCTTGTCGCGCCACTGCTCCTCGAAGCCGTTCATCACCGAGAGCACGGTGATCATCACCCACACGCCGAGCGCCACGCCGCCGAGCGTGATGATGCTCGTCACCGAAATGAAAGCCTGCTTGCGCTTGGCGAACAGGTAGCGGATGGCGATGAACCACTCGTAGGGCACGGTCGGACCTTCGTTTCGGGTTAGTGCGGTGTCTTCTCCGCCTCGTCGGACCCCGCCGCCGCGCGACCCTTGGCATTTTCAGAGCCGGCCCCCGCCCTGCCCATCTCGGACTTCACTGCGCCCGGCGCTTCCGGGCGGGGGACCTCCGGACGGAGATGGGGGAACAGGATCACCTCGCGGATCGACGCGGCATTCGTGAACAGCATCACCAGGCGGTCGATCCCGATGCCCTCCCCCGCCGTCGGCGGCATTCCCGACTCGAGCGCCCGCACGTAGTCCTCGTCGATCTCCGTGATCTCCATGTCCACGTCCGGGTCGTCGCGGTCGCGCTTTTCCATCTGCTCGACGAACCGCCGTCGCTGCTCGTCGGGATCGTTCAGCTCGCTGAAGCCGTTGGCTATCTCGAGCGCCCCGATGAACGCCTCGAAGCGCTCCACGACCCCCGGATCGTCGTCCCGCGGACGGGCCAGCGGGCTCACCTCCGCCGGATAGTCGACGACGAAGGTCGGCTGGATCAGGTGGGGCTCCACGGCCACGTCGACGATCTTCGCGATGATCCGGCCGAGGCCGTCGTCTGCCTTCACCTGCACGCCCTTCTCGCGCGCGGCCCGGAAGGCGCGGTCCCGATCGCCGAGGGCGTCCCGCGGGATACCGGCGTGCTTCTCGATGGCGTCGGGGACGGCGATCACCGTCCAGGGCGGGGCGAGATCGATCGCGTGACCCTGGTATTCGATCCTCGTCGTGCCGAGCACGGCCTTCGCGCACTCGCTCACCAGCTCCTGCGTGAGCGCGATCAGGTCCTCGTAGGTGGCGTAGGCCTGGTAGAACTCGAGCATCGTGAACTCGGGGTTGTGGCGCGTGGAGAGCCCCTCGTTCCGGAAGTTGCGGTTCAGCTCGTAGACCCGATCGAAGGAGCCGACGACGAGCCGCTTGAGGTAGAGCTCCGGCGCGATCCGGAGGTACAGCGGCATGTCGAGCGCATGGTGGTGCGTCCGGAAGGGGCGCGCCGTGGCCCCGCCGGGGAGGACCTGCATCATCGGGGTCTCCACCTCGATGAAGTCCCGCGCCGCGAGGAAGTCGCGGATGAAGCGGACGATCTTCGCGCGCCGCTCGAAGATCTCCCGCACGCCGGGGTTCACGAGGAGGTCGACGTGCCGCTCGCGGAAGCGGCTCTCGACGTCCCGGAGGCCGTGCCACTTCTCCGGGGGCGGGCGAAGCGACTTGGCCAGCAGCTCGATCTCGCGCACGTCGATCGAGAGCTCCCCGGTGCGCGTCCTGATCACCTGCCCCGCGGCGCCGACGATGTCGCCCAGGTCGAGCCGGTCGAGCGTCGCGGCGCCCGCATCCCCGAGCGCATCCCGACGGATGAAGAGCTGGATCGGACCGGAGCGGTCGCGGAGATCCGCGAACAGGACTTTGCCGTGGCCGCGAAGCGCCATGATGCGCCCCGCCACCCGGGCGTTCTCCTGCGCGGCCGCGATCTCCTCCGCCGTCTTCCCGTCGTGGCGCGCCCGCAACTCGCGCGCCGTGGCCGTCACGCGGAACCGGTTGGGGTAGGCCGGACCGCCCGAGGCCCGGACCTCGTCGAGCTTCGCCCTCCGCGTCTGGATAAGCCGGTTCGACTCGTCGGGGGACGCCATGACAGCCCTTCGCTCCTGTCCTGGAAACGACCTCGGGCGCGGGTGGGCGGCCGGGGCTGCGAACCCGCAGGGACGCGGGAAATCGCGGGAAAACGTTCCGGTGGGGGGATGCGGCGGTCCGGAGGGCGGAACCGGTCGAGACCGGTGCATGAACGCGGGCGGGAGCCCCCCGACGGACCCCGGCTCGCCGATACCCTTCAAAGCAGCGGCAATCTAGTCCTAAAGCGGCGTGGCGTCAAGAAAATACCCGGCGTTCTCCCGGGCTTTTCCGCATGGGTCACGCTCCCGTCAGCGCTTCTTTATGCGATCCGCAACCTCCCCCATCTTCTCGATCAGGTAGGACGGCGGCTCCGCCTGCGGTCCGGGGGGAGGCCTGACCAACAGCGCGTCCTCGTAGGCCTCCAGCGCGTCAGCGTTCCGGTTCAGTCCGCTCAGGGCGTCGCCGAGATCGATGTAGCCGTCGACGCTGCGGGGATCGGCCTTGAGGATCAGGAGCGCCGTCTTCCGGGCGTCCTCGTACCGCTTCGCGCGAAGATAATAGTCCGCCAGCTCGGCGAGACGGCGGCTCTCAAGCTGGGCCGCCGGGACCGTCGCTCCCGCCGCGCGCCGGATCGTCACCACGACCGGATTCGAGATGACGGTGGGCCGCCATCGCCAGGGAGGCCAGAGAGGTTGATGGAGCGACGCGACGATCGTGTAGCGTCCCGCGGCGACGCGCGCCGTCTCCCCCGGCCCCACCGCGAGGTCGATCGTGTGCACGTGATCCGCATCGAGCAACGCCTCTTCGCCGGAATCCTGCTCGACGGTGGGGTGGCCGCGAGCATCCCGGCCAAAACGGATTGAGATTGGAGGAGAGAGAGGCGTTGGCTCCCAGGGAATCACCCGCCCGCTTCCGGCCAGCGCGAGGCGCAGATGGCTCGACCAGGGATCGCCCGCGCCGCCGACCCGCGCCACCGGGCCGCCAGGCGCGCCCCCAAGGGAAACGGTGAAGATCAGCGGCGTTCCGGGGAGTAGGCGGACGTCCCGGCCCCGGTTCACTTCGAGCGAGAGAACGGGGGGCGGCGCGTGCGCGACGGACCGGGCCCGCCAAGCGACCCATCCCGCCGCAAGCAGCAGGAGGGCGAGAACGATCAGGCCCACACGGCGAATCACTCCAGGCATGGAGGCGTCTCCTGCCGAGCGCATCAGTGCGCGTCGTTCACGTGGATCTGCTTGGCGCAGGGGGCCAGCGTCGCATTCCCCGCGTGATTCTGATCCCCCGGAAGCGCGTTGATCCCTGTTCCCTTCGCGGAGGTGCAGTATTCCGAGATGCCGGGCCGATCGATATCCTTGCGGTACTTCTTCAGCCTTCCCACGTAGCCCGGCAGCATCTGCGCGCCGCGCGATCCGCCCTGGAACCGGAACCGCACCTGCCCCACGCTCCTGAGAGCGGCGCTGGGCGGCACGTACCAGCCCCAGCGGATGTACTTCATGGGGCAGTCCTGGTCCCCGCTGTTCTGCTGGTTCCTCGTAGCGATGAATTCGGCCAGGCAGGCCGTCTTCCCGTCCACGGTCCCCGCGGTCGTCCCGGCCGGACAGGCCGGCACAGACAGGATCGCAACGGGTCCTTCGATGTTCCCCTCACCGTGGTGATAGATGCCGATCGCGTGCCCGAGCTCGTGCATCACCGTGTGCGCAAGCTGCACCGCCCCGCCCAGCCGCAATCCCTTCTCCTTGTCCACCTTCACGACCTTGACGTTCCTCGGCGGGCCGTGTCCGGGTGGGACAGAGCAGTCCGCGCCCGAGCCGCACGTCACGCCGAGCATGCCCCCGATCAACCGCTCATCTATCAGGTGAATGCCGTGCTGCGGCTTGTCCTGCGAGAGCGTCTTCCCGAACCATTTTTTCTGGCCCGATTGCTGCAGCGTGAAGTTCACGATCCGCGTGTTGTCGTCCACGTACTGGCGGGAGCAGATGCCGTAGAGGTCCAGATTCGCGTTCTCGCGCAGCAGGAGCGCCATCTTCAGGAGGAGCGGGTCGTCGCTCTTCACGAAGAGCGTCTTGAGGCTCGGATCGGTGCGCTTGTGGATCTGGACCAATCCGCGGCCGCAGTCGTCTCCCGCAATCATGAAGCCACGGTACTCCTCGAAGGTCGTGAAGCCGTCGCCCGGCATCCCGTCACCGACCGGCTTCCCGTCGTTGTCGGCGCCGGGATTTCCGGTGTACTTCTTCAGGCCGTCGGACATGAGGTTCCCGTCCTCGTCCCTCGGGATCGTCACGTGATCGCTCTCCCGGTTCCCGATCTTGAAGACCGCCGGCTGCCATCCGCCGCACTGCGCTTTTGCATAGGCGCGGAGCTTTCCGTAGGCGCCGTAGTCCATGGCCGTCACGATCGCGATGGCGGAGCCCTGCGGCTTCGCGGTCTCCACCGCGTTCCCGCGGGCCGGCTGCTTCCAGACGTCGCCCTTGAAGTTCTCCGGATCGAAGAACAGATCCGGATCGTCGTTCTTGTAGCGTCCCCGGAGGTGATTCAAGGCCGGGAATTTCGCATAGAAGCCGTCGTCGATGTTGGCGTTCGTGGCGTACCCGGGGAAGCGGGAGACCTCGTCGCGCTGGATCATGAACTTGAAGTAGGCCGGAATGGAAGGACGGACGCGGGCGGCGACAGTGAGGGTTTCGCCGGGCCCGGGATCGAATTGCTCATACTCGCTCCCTGTTTCGGTGCTCACGTCCACGACGGCGTCGAACTGGACCGTGACCCAGACGCTGTAGCGATAGCCGGGGCTCTCCTCGGAGTAGGAGCAATCGTTGCGCAGCTTGTCCCAGGCGACGAGATGGGGGGGCACCATGTACCTCGTCCCGTGGGGAGTGGGCGTGGGGATGAAGTAACCGAAGTGGGTTACCAGGCTCTCCGACTTGCAATCGATCTTGAGGTCGTCCCGCGCGGACTCAGGGACCTCATCTGCGGCTGTCGAGGGGCCCAGATCCACACCGCCGGCTCCCTTGCAAACGATCTTCTCCGTCCCCGTCGCTTCGGACTCGCCCTTGCTCGTCCAGGTCAAGTGCCGGGAGACGAAACGCGTCTTCCCCGCGTCGTCGGTTTCCTGCACGTAGGTGAAGGACATTTTCGCGTCGAGCTTGAACCGGTTCGGCTCTCCCGAGGCAGGGCTGATCCTCCCGGGATTGAGATGCAGCTGCTCCCACGATTCTTCGCCGTGCCAGACGAGGCGACGGGCCGCGCGCGCGTTCGGCACCGGGTGGACGAGGCCAGCCAGGAGGATGCCGGAGAGCGCGAAGCTCGCGCGCATGGGCAACCGGAGGTTCATGGCGCCCGCTCCTTCATGAAGGCAGCCCCGATGGTGTCGGCGCCGCCGCGGGGCCGCCGTCCCGGCGCAACATCCGGACCGCGCTCGAGCGGCTCACGCGCGTACCGCGCTTCAGCGCACGTCGTTGATGTGGATCTGCTGGGCGCATGGCGGCGTCCGGGTCGCGTCCCCCGCGTGA